>NZ_DEYI01000064.1:18514-101326 GCF_002364475.1 Idiomarina sp. UBA3162 | reverse complement strand
GTTCCGGTTGTCACGCCAGTGGCACTGCCGGGTAGCTAAGTTCGGAATCGATAACCGCTGAAAGCATCTAAGCGGGAAGCGAGCCTCGAGATAAGCTCTCACTAGCACATTAAGTGCTCTGAAGGGTCGTTGCAGACGACGACGTTGATAGGCGGGGTGTGGAAGCGTTGTAAGGCGTTGAGCTAACCCGTACTAATGGCCCGTGAGACTTAACCATACAACACCCAAGGTGTTTGCTTGTTGAGCACGTAAGACGCTTTATCGAATTGAATAAGAGAGTGGCGATACAATCAGCCGAATCCATGTTGTGACAGTTTATGTCTGGCGGCCATAGCGGTATGGCACCACCTGGCTCCATTCCGAACCCAGAAGTGAAACATACCAGCGCCGATGGTAGTGTGGGGTCTCCCCATGTGAGAGTAGGACACCGCCAGACTTCAAATAAACAATCCCTCGTGCGCAAGCACGGGGGATTTTTTATTTCCTGGTGGTGTGCTACGTGAGAGTAGGGTGAAAGCGGGAATTCGGCTTGCCACCCATGTGGCAAGACGCCGCTTGAACGGTGCGAGCTCTGCGAGCGCCTGTGGCGGCGCCAGACTTCAAATAGAATGACCCCAGCCAAGTGGCTGGGGTTTTTTTATGCCTGCTCGCCGGCGTACGTCGCGCCCGCACCCTGCACGTTGCGCATCCTGCGCGACCATCGACATCGCCCCGTGCGCCCAAGGCGCACGCTACGACGGGGATAACGACCGGGCACGTACGTCGCGCATCCTGCGCGACCATCGACACCGCCCCGTGCGCCCAAGGCGCACGCTACGACGGGGATAACGACCGGGCACGTAATCCACACCGCCCCGTGCGCCCAAGGCGCACGCTACCTATAATTTTTGTTTATATATAATCGTAAACTGCATTATCTGCGTACTCCTAACTACTGGTATATTGCCCAACATAATTTGTTTGTGTTAGGGCCCATGGAGAGCAGTAATGAAAAAATATAATGCAATTGCGATGGCTGTTGTTACAGCAACATCGATTAGTTCCCTACCTACGTTTGCCCAGCAGCAAGATCAAGCCGAGGCGGACGTAGAAGAAGTGATTCAGGTTGTTGGGTCACGGCTATCTTATCGCACGGCAACAGACGGTGCGGCGCCGGTCGACATCATTTCAGCAGATGACTTAGCAGCTACGGGCATTACAGAAACAGCAAAAGCGCTGCAGTATGCCGTGCCGAGCTTTAACTTTCCGTCGTCCTCAGTGACAGACGGCACAGATGCTGTGCGTCCTGCCTCTTTACGCGGACTTTCTCCTGACCATACGTTGGTGTTGGTGAACGGAAAGCGTCGTCACAAATCGGCCTTAGTACATTTAAGTGGGACAACCGGTCGTGGTAGTTCTAATGTCGACTTAAACGCGATACCTATTTCAGCGATTAAGCGCATTGAAGTGCTACGCGACGGTGCCGCGGCACTCTACGGCTCGGATGCGATCGCTGGAGTTATCAATATCGTGCTGAAGGACAATGATTCCGGCGGCACAGCCAATGCACAAGTCGGTCAAACCTATGAAGGTGACGGCGAGCAATACAAACTATCTGCTAGTGGTGGGTTTAAAGTAGGTGATACAGGCTCTCTCACACTATCAGGTGAATTTCATCATAAAAACCGTACAAATCGTGCAGGTCCTGATCCACGTCAGCAGTACCCCGAATTACCTAATGGCGACCCTGATCCGCGAGAAGAAACCTTTGATCGCTATAGTTTTCATGTAGGTGATGCAGAGTACGAAAACGCAGCGTTGTTCGCAAACTATGAGCAGGAAGTGGTTGAAGGTGGCACTTTATATGCTTTTGCTGGCGTAAGTGATCGCTCATCAGAGTCGGGCGCATTCTATCGTCGAGCACTGCAGTCCAATACGCTTACAGAAATCTATCCTGATGGGTTTTTGCCAATTCTCGCGCCTGACGTGAAGGACTATTCTGCTTACGTAGGTTATGAGTGGTTATTAAATGAGTGGACCATTGATGTAAGCGCAGGTCATGGTATGAGCGAGTTTCAATATAACGTAAAAAACTCGCTTAATGCTTCCTTAGGACCCAATGTTACGCCGACTTCGTTTGAAGCGGGTACATTAGAAAATAGGGAAACAAACGTCACTATCGATGCCCAACGTTTCATTCCTTTTTTGAATAACTCTGATCTCTCGATTGCCACGGGTATCAGTTATCGCGAGAATAGCTATCAGATTACGGCAGGCGAGGAAGCCTCGTACATCGATGGTGGTTACCAGGATCGTCCGTCAGGTAGTCAGGGTTTTAGTGGTTTTACACCAGAGTCTGAGGTCGACCAAAGCCGAGATAATATTGGTGTGTATTTAGAAGCGGAAAATCAGCTTACTACAGATTTCATGTGGGGCGCTGCGGTACGTTACGAAGATTACTCCGACTTTGGTGACAACACCAGTTGGAAACTCTCCGGGCGTTACGATATTACCGATCGGTTTGCGATACGTGGGGCAGTCAACACGGGCTTCAGAGCGCCGAGTGTGCAGCAACTTTATTTCACCAATGTATCAACCTTATTCGTTGATCGTGGCAACGGTTTAGTGCCGGAGCAGTCGGGTACCTTTAACAATTTAAGTGATGTAGCTAACGCCCTCAATATTGGACGTTTAGAGCCTGAAGAGTCGCAGAGCTACAGCCTTGGGTTGGTGTGGAATGGCTATGATGGACTCGCGGTAACACTCGATGCCTATCAAATCGCAATCGATGACCGCATCATATTGTCGGGCGATGTATCACCAATGGATTCACCGGCCGTTGCGGAAGCACTTGCACAAACAAATGCTGATAATGCTCGGTTCTTTGTTAACGCTGTGGATACAACGACCCAGGGCATTGATCTGGTCGTTAGCAAAGATTATGACCTCGACAGCTATGGCTCGTTAAAAGCGCAACTCGCTTATGGATACAACGATACAGAGATCGATTCTGTTAACTTACCGCCGTTGCTCGATGGACTTGAGCAAGTCCTGTTTGACGAAGATGAACGCGTGAGAATGACAGAGTCAGTGCCCTCAAGTAGTGCGTCTTTGGGTCTGACGCATGAAATGGGTCGATGGACGAGTAACGTACAATTTAGCTATTTTGGTACCTACAGTATCAATTACTCAAGTGGTAAAGAGACGTACGGACCGAATTGGATTACTGATATCACAGTGAGTTACGCATTAAACGATCAGTTCGACATTACGGTTGGTGCACAAAACTTGTTTAATGAATATCCCGACGAACGTGGTGAAGGTAATCAATTTAATGGCATCTTTAAATATCCGCTTACTAACTCGCCGATAGGCTTTAATGGAGGATATGTTTACACGGAAGTTGAGTATCGCTTCTAATTAAATTGAGTTAGTCAAAACCGCCACTATGTGGCGGTTTTTTTTATTTTATGTGCGTAGAAATGCCTCACTCACATATTGTTACTGTATAAAAGCTAATTAAAACAAATAGTTATAAATTGGCACGGAGATTGAATTAAAAAAGTAGCGTAGATACAGGAGGAGGGCATTATGTCCACATATAAACGTAGTTCCGGTAAAGGTTGGTTAATCGCGTTACTTGTTATAGGTGCGCTATTTTTTGCCCCAGAAATACTTTCAGGCTTAGGTTTTGCAGTAGGGTCAGTACTCGAGTTTACTATCAGTCTACTGATCGGATTTGCCGTAGTCGGGTTAGTGTTTTTTGTCGTGATGACTGTGTTTGGTAGTGTATTGCTCGGTTTGGCTGCAGGATTCATTGCATTAATATTTACCGGCATTGGTATGTTTTGGCCACTCATTGTTTGTTTGCTGATCTTATACTTTGTGTTTCGGGATCGACGCAAAACCGTGTAACATCACTTCAATGACAAAAATTGAGGTGAAACCAATGTTAAAGTTATTAGTGGGTCTTGCGCTAATGGTATCAACGAGTGCTATGGCGCAAGATACTTTGAGTATTTCTGATGCGCGAGCAAAAGCGTCCATTCCGGGTTCTCAAAACGGCGTTGCATTTGCGACGCTAGAGAACCTTTCATCCACACCTATTACCATTCATCACGCCACTTCAGATATCAGCAAAATGACTCAGATTCATACACATGAAATGCGAGATGGCATGATGTCGATGAAACACGTACCTGAATTAACGATTGATCCCGGTGAACAGGTTGTGTTCCAAAGTGGTGGTTATCACTTCATGCTAATGAGCCTGAAAAAGCCTTTGGTGGAAGGACAAACTTTTAATCTCACTATTTCGTACGATGATAATCAGACACAAACAATTTCAATTCCGATTGAGGGTCGATAGCAGACTATGCGAATAGGTCAATTTAAGCTGAGTATTAAATGGTTACTCATTTCATTAGTATCTTTACTGCTTATTTTATGGATTATTGCTTGGTGGTTCTCTGAAGAACCCGACACGTTCAGCGTTAAGCAACGCGTTCAGGCGCAAGCAGAGCAATTGAATTTAGAACCAGTCAATGGGTTTGCAACTTCAACTGCGGCTATCGAAGTGTTGGATACCTTGCTAAATAAGCGTGGTGGCTACATGAGCAATGATATCCTTCCGCCCTTTGTGTGGGTTGATGATATTCCGGCATGGGAATACGGCGTTGTACAAATGACGCGCGATCTTATGTTAGTGATGCGTAACGAATACAGTCGTTCTCAGTCCCAGTCTGCCGAAAATAGCTTCCTAGTGGTGGCACAGCCCGCGATGAATATTGATCACGAAAGCTGGTTTGCTCCATCGCCAGAGAGCGAGTTTAACGAGGTTATTAAACAATTAAAGCAATATCGGCTTGCGCTTGCTGACCCTAATGACCATTCCGCACAATTTTACTCCAGAGCAGATAACTTGAGAGCGTGGGTAGCGGAGGTAGAGAAACGTTTGGGATCTTTATCGCGTCGTTTAAGTGCGAGTGTGGCGCGAGTTGAGCCCGATATCACGCTAGCCGGTGATGCAAAAGCTCGGCAGTCTACGCCAACTCCTCGTATCGTACGAGAGCAAACCAGTTGGTGGGAAATTGACGATGTATTTTATGAAGCGCGAGGCGCTTCTTGGGCGTTACTGCATTACTTGAAAGCTGTCGAAATCGACTTCAAAGATATTCTGGAAGATAAAAATGCGTTAATTAGCTTGCAACAGATTATTAGTGAATTAGAGTCAACACAGAAGACACTCTGGAGCCCAATGGTACTGAATGGTTCTGGTTTTGGTCTGATGGCAAACCATTCATTGGTAATGGCTAATTATATTTCTCGTGCTAATGCTGCGCTCATTGAATTACGCAGCTTGCTAGCACAAGGTTAAGCAACTTACAGAAGGTTCAACTATGAAGCATATTGCGAAAATATTACCACTCGCTGGCTTGGCGCTCGCTCCAATGGCTGCCAATGCTGACACCATTTTTGGTATTTTTGCAGGTGGGCAATATTGGAACGGTAATGCCGATGGCTCGATTTCGGCATTCGAGCCGCAGGTCCAGCTTGGCAATTACGATGACCAAAGCGAAACATTCTCAAGTTACTATGTAGCACTTGAGCATCCAGTGCCTTTAATCCCTAATTTTAAAGCGCGTTGGAATGATATGACCGTTGATGGTGAGGGAATCAACCCCGAGAGCGACTTCAGCCACGTCGATTATATTTTGTACTACGAAATTTTTGACAACGATATCGTTTCTATTGACTTAGGTGTCAACGCGAAACGGTTTGATGGCAATAGTAGCTACATCGTCGCAGATTCTACCGTGACGCCTGTAGAATTCTCGGGTACTGTACCGATGGCCTATGCGGCCACAAAGATTGGACTGCCTTTTACCTCTTGGTGGATAAATGCCGAAGCGAGTGCCGTCAGTTTTGATGATAGTGATATCCGCGATATCAGCGCATCGGTTGAGTACCAGTTTCTTGATAACGCCGCGGTCGATGCCAGCGTCAGCCTCGGTTATCGTGATATGGAAATTAAGTTAGATGATATCGATGACACTTATAGCGATGTGCGCTTCTCGGGTCCTTATTTGTCAGTCGACGTTCATTTCTGATGAACAACTCATAAATACTTGCAGTTGAAGTTCGATATGGCTAGATTGTTATATCGAGATTAACAATTTGCAGGCAAGAATGAGCAGTAATAATGAAGAGCCTCTGTTTCTTATCGATGACGATGATGAAGCTAGGGCAGTCACCGCGTTAGAAAGTTGGAAAATTTTGATCGTTGACGACGATCAGGAGATTCATGCCGTAACCAAAATGGCGCTATCTGACGTAATTATTGCCGATAAATCACTTGAATTTATTCATGCCTACAGTGGTGAGCAAGCCATGGATGTGCTTGCTAACCAAAATGATGTCGCGATGGTTCTATTGGATGTCGTCATGGAGTCTGATGACGCTGGATTAAAAGTAGCGCGCGCCATTAGAAGCGAACTACGAAATGACGAAATTAGAATCGTGTTACGTACCGGGCAGCCAGGCTATGCGCCTGAAGAGAGTGTCATTAAAGATTACGATATCAATGACTACAAGACCAAAACCGAGTTAACTCGAAGCCGATTGCTAACAACGGTCTACGCTGCCATACGCTCCTACCAACAACTCCGTACCATCAATGAGAATCGTCGAGGATTACGAAAAATAATCCACTCGGCTTCTAACTTGATGGAAAAACATTCGATCGTTAATTTTTCTGAGGGCGTAGTTACCCAACTCGCATCACTGTTAGGTTTGAGCGCCGAAGGTATTGTTGGGGCGCGCGCACCGCACAAAGACAACGAGATATTGGTATTGGGTGCGGCGGGACACTTTGCCGGTAGCATTAACCGTTCGCTGACAAGTTTAAATTCTAAATTTATCGAAGATGCGGTAAAGCAATGCTTGCGTGAGCAGCGACATATTCAACTTGATGGCGCGTCTGTGTTTTTTATCGATGGTCAGATACATCAAGCGGCAGCTTATATTGAAACCGAAGAACTGCTTGAGAACTACGACCAGGAATTACTTGAGGTCTTTCTCGCAAACATCGCGGTGGGCTTTGAAAATGCCAATTTGTTTGAAGAGTTGAGAGCCGCAGCCTACCGTGACCCGTTAACGGGTGTGGCTAACCGAGGCGAATTCTCACGACGTTTAACCGAATTAGCAAAACTTAAAGACGAGCGAACGGTCGTTGCGATCATTGATATAGACCACTTCTCTGATGTGAACGATGGCTTGGGGCAAGACGTGGGTAACCTTTTGTTGCGCTCAGTAGCGTTACGACTCAGTGAGCAACTCGGTCAGGATGTGTTTGTCTCACGCATAGCAGCCGATGTGTTTGGTTTAATTGGTCCAGAAGAAATTATTTCACCTCGTAATTTAAATGAGCTGTTCAGACTGCCCTATCGCGCGGGTGAGCATCATATCCCACTTAGTATTACGTGTGGCTTTACAGCAGCATCCAACAGTGAGCATGAAAGCGGTAAAAGCTTGCTTAAGCAAGCCTATATTGCGCTCAAGAATGCCAAGAAGAACTCTTTCGAGCGCCATAATTACTACTTGCCTTACATGGAGCAAGAAACTCAGCGTCGTTTGCACATTGTGCGTCTGCTACGAGCAGACTTTGCAGAGCGACGTCTACAAGTGTGGTATCAACCGCAAGTATGTTTAGCCTCTAAACGAATTATTGGTGTAGAGAGCTTATTACGTTGGCCACAGCGGGACGGAAGCTTCATATCACCCGGCGAGTTCATTCCTCTTGCGGAATACTCTGGGTTAATCGTTGATATTGGTGCTTGGGTAATTGAGGAAGCCTGTCAGCAGATACGCCAGTTTGATGAGTTGGGTTTGCCAGAGCTTCGCGTCGCGGTTAACGTGTCAGTGCCCCAATTCAGGATGCGTGACTTTCCTGAACTTGTTGAGCAACAGCTACAAAATCACAACGTCAGCCCGGATCGGCTAGAGTTGGAAATAACCGAGAGTATCGTGATGGAAGATCCTGATCTTGTTGCTGATATACTCTATCGCTTGAAGCGGCAAGGAATTCACGTTGCTATTGACGACTTTGGCGTCGGCTTCTCATCGTTGAGTTACCTTCAGAAACTTCCTCTCGATCGTATTAAAATCGACAAGACATTCGTACACAACTCAAATGAAGACAGTGGCCGTATCATAATTGAGACTATTGTGAATATGGCTCATCGACTGGGCATGAGTGTATTGGCAGAGGGCATTGAGCTTGAAGAGCAAGTGAATTACTTTAAACACTTAAAAGTCGCCGAAGCACAAGGCTTTCATTTTGCCAAGCCGATGCCGGCGGAAAAGTTGGCAGAATTGCTAGCTAAGCAATCCGCCAACATTAATTAAGGCAGCTACTGATAAACAGTCACACTATCAGCTTTCATTGAATAACCTGTAACTGCAAGATCGCTATCTGTACGTTGGGTTGAGATAGTGCCCTCAACCCATACCGCATCGTAGGTATTCTCGTAAGGCACGCCTTCAGCAAACTTAACGTGAATAATCTGGTTGGGAGGCGGTGGTGGCACGTGGATACAGGCACCAAAATAAGGCACTAAAAGAAATTCCGTAACAGCATCTGCGTTACCTTCGAGTTGTACTACATAGCCTGGAATCTTTACTTTCTTGCCATCTAACGCTTGTACCACAGGCGCATCAAGAAACTTTTGCTCAGCTTCTTCTGGGTTCTGGTCATAGTATGACTGTGGCTTTACAGGTGGAGGTGTAAAGCCCTCAGGGACTAAATCTTTCCAGCCTATCTTGTCACTGGCGAATGCCATACTTTGACTCGCGAGAATCAGCAACGTCGTGCTGATGATTACTTTCAAACTATACTTCATACTTTCACCGTTAAACCGTCTGCAAGTGATTGGCGGTAAGCGCGCCAAGCAGGTACAAGACTCATTAAGAAACCTGCAACGACCACAAATGACATTCTCAACCATTCTGCCGTAGTAGGCCACTGCAGAGCAAACAATAAGCCGGTCTGCTGCTGAATAAGGCCGGCAAGGGAAATTTGCAGGACATATAGTAACGCCAGGCCTGAAGCGGTAGCGACGACTGTCAGTAAAACCGCTTCCGTGACTAACAATGTGAACAATGTACCCGGGCCAGCACCTACTGCTCGCAACACAGCCATCTCTCGGCTACGTTCACGTAGACTTGCCAGCAAGATTGTGAGCATGCCGAGTAGGCCAATGATAACAACAATAGCGGAGATGCCATTAAGCGCTTGCTCAAACACACGTAATGTTTTCCAAAGCTGTTGCAATGTTTGCCCCGGCATTAATGCAGTCAGTGGCTCACCATCTGCGGTGTTGATATCGCGCTGCATAAATAACGCCATCTGGCGAGACTTTAAACCCACCAATGCCGCACTTATAGCGCTAGTCGGGTGATGGTGGTCAGCGTGCTCATCATGACCGGTATGCCCGTCCGTATGCTCTTCGGCGTCGCCAGCCGTCTCGCCGCTATGAATGTCCTCAAGTGTTTTTAAGTCAACATAAATGGATTGATCAACAGGGGTGCCCGTGCGATTTAAAATGCCAACAACATCAATTGGATGACCACTGTGTTCGCTAAAACTAACACCACCTGTGCCATGTGCGATAATTAGCTGGTCACCAACATTAAAGTCCAACTTTTCTGCGGCATCGGCGCCTAATACCGCTTGCTCTGACTCTGCAAACCATACGCCGCTTTGTAACTCAAGCGGTTGTCGGTTGGCATACTTAAAGTGCTTGAAATAGTCAGTTGTAGTCGCAACAACCGGCATGCCACTCACACTATCACCCAAAGAAATGGGGACTGACCAATCAACTTGTCGATTTTGACTGAGCTTCTCGTAGCTCTGCCAGCTCATGCTGTTGTTAAGCGCTCCGATATGAAAAACGGATGCCAACAACAATTGCACGTCACCACTACGTGGGCCAACGATTAAATCAGTGCCCGAGACGGTATTCGCAAAATTCGCTTGGACTTGTTCTTTTACTCGTTCAACGGCAAGCAATAGTGCAACGCTTACAGCGATTGCGATGACCGTCAGTAGTGCACTTGTTTTGCGGTTAGCCAAACTTTTAATAGCAAGTTTAAGCATGGGACGAACCTCCCACAGCCTGATTAATGTCGCTTAACTCAACATGGCGATTAAAATACTGCCCGAGGCTCGCATCATGCGTCACAAATAACACGGTCGTATTATTCTGTTCACTGAGTTCGAGTAATAGCTTTATAAAATCATCTCTCCGGTCACTATCGAGCGCAGAAGTTGGTTCGTCTGCGATAAGTAGTTCGGGCGCGCCAAGCAGTGCTCTGGCGGCTGCCACGCGCTGCTGTTGACCTACACTCAAGTTAGCCGCTGCTTGTTGTTGTTGCGTGGCACTAAGACCGAGCCGTTGTAAGTATTGAATGGCGAGTTGTTCCGCCGACTGTCCACTTTCAGTTACGCGTTGGCGGCGTTTAGGAGAAAACCGTGTGGCTAAAAGTACGTTGTCCAGCGCGCTTAAATAAGGGAGTAGGTTAAATTGTTGAAAGATATAACCGATGTGATCGGCACGAAATCTATCGCGTTTACGACCGCTAAGCTCAGACAGCGATTGCTCGAGTAGTTTTACGCTACCCTGTTTAGCAACGTTGATGCCTGCGAGCAGGGATAACAAAGTTGATTTACCGCTACCGCTGGGTCCGCGTAATAAAACGGTTTCGCCTGCTTCAACTTGCCAATGGGGAATATCTAAAGTGAGTTGATCGCCTTGCCAGGCAAAGGCAAGACGATCAATTTCAATGGCTGAGGCCATGATTACTTCTGAGCGCGCTTATAAGAGGACTCGATTTCCTCTTTTGCCGCAGCTGCGTCGCCCCAACCTTCAACTTTAACCCACTTGCCCTTTTCGAGTTCTTTGTAACGCTCAAAAAAGTGCGTGATTTGTGCACGAAGAAGCTCTGGAAGGTCATCGATGTCCTGCACATGATCGTACTCTTTGGTCAGCTTACTGACAGGTACCGCGATGACTTTAGCGTCTTCACCTGACTCGTCGCTCATTTTAAGCACGCCCACTGGACGACATTTAATCACTGAGCCTGCTTGCAGTGGGTAAGGTGTAGGAACAAGCACGTCAACAGGGTCACCATCGAGAGACAAGGTATGGTTCACAAAACCATAGTTGCATGGGTAGAACATTGGCGTCGCCATGAAACGGTCAACCCAAAGGGCGCCAGTGTCTTTATCGACTTCATATTTAATCGGATCTGCGTTTGCAGGGATCTCAATGATTACATTGACTTCATCTGGAAGATTTTTACCCGCAGGTACGTTACCTAAGCTCATAATTATTCCTACATCAAAAAAGTGATTAACTCGTGAATTATATCGTTTGTCGCTGTCGGAGCAAGGGCTTAAACCACTGCCTTAGCCATGTTTCTTATGATACTCAACACATTCTTGTACTTCATTCGAGGAGCCCATGACAACAGCAACCCGTTGATGAATATGTTCTGGCTCAATATCTAAAATAGGCATATAACCATTACTTGCTGCACCCATCGCTTTTTCGACAATCATTGCCATAGGCGCTGCTTCATACATTAAACGTAGCTTGTAAGGCTTTTCTGGGTTGCGAGCATCCCAAGGATAAGTGAACAAGCCACCGCGTGTAACTAAACGATGGACATCAGAAACCATAGCGGCGTTCCAACGCATATTAAAATTCTTTTGTCGTGGCCCTTCTTCGCCGAGCAGTAAATGCTCAACATATTCGCGTACCGCAGTGCTCCAATGACGTTGATTAGACATATTGATTGCAAATTCTTGCGTGTCTGCTGGAATCGTCGCGGTTTCCTTTGTCAGTAAAAATTCCCCTACGGTTTGGTCAAGAGTATATGTACGAACATGGGTGCCTGTCGTCATCACCAACATTGTCGAGGGGCCATAAAGAACGTACCCAGCTGCGACTTGATTACGCCCTTTCTGCAAGAACATGGACTCATCATTGGATGGATTTTCTGGTTTAGGTAGCACCGAGAAAATCGTGCCCACAGTGCCATTGATATCAATGTTGGAACTTCCATCAAGCGGATCAAAAGCAACTAAGTATTCGCCAGAATTAGGGCTCAATACAATGCTGTCTTCTTCTTCGGAAGCAATGGCATGTACGCGAGGAGACTCAAGTAATAAAGTTTTGAGTAGTTGGTTAGCGACGACGTCGAGCTTCTTTTGTGTTTCACCTTGAATGTTTTCATCCAATGTTGAGCCCAATACCCCGGCGAGGGCGCCTTGATGTAACCGAAAAGAGATCTCTTTAGCAGCAATTTGTATGGTATTAAGAACTGAAATCAGTCCTTCAGGTGCATTATCAGCACGGAGCGTTGGAAGCAGGCGTTTCATGTCGTTCCATTCCCTTTTTTTCGTGACAGGTGTATGGACGCGTATCGTACATTAATTCTGCGCAAAAATCCTGTTGATTGTGCGCGTGAGTGATACACTTAGCGTTTTATTTTAGCTCGAAAAATGACTATGCATATTCACATTATTGGTATCTGTGGCACATTCATGGGCGGTATCGCCCGTTTAGCAACCGAACTGGGTCATCAGGTTACAGGTTCTGACCATCAGGTGTATCCACCGATGAGTGACCAATTAAGTGCGCTGGGGATAGACCTGAAAGAGGGCTATAATGCAGATAACTTGGATAAAGCGGTCGACTTAGTCATTATTGGTAACGCTCTGAGCCGCGGCAATCCTGAAGTTGAAGCGGTACTGAACCAGAAACTTAGTTATTGTTCCGGCGCTCAGTGGTTGCATGACAATGTTTTGGGTCAGCGTTGGGTGCTCGCTGTTTCTGGGACGCATGGTAAAACCACAACAGCCAGTATGCTTACTTGGATTCTGCAAGCAAATGGCTATCAGCCTGGCTTTTTGATTGGTGGCGTACCCGGTAACTTTGATGTGAGTGCAGCGCTGGGTAAAAGCAACTTTTTTGTTATTGAGGCGGATGAATACGATACCGCATTCTTTGATAAGCGATCTAAATTTGTTCATTATTCACCGAACACGCTGGTTATCAACAACCTTGAGTTTGATCACGCTGACATTTTCGACACGTTAGCTGATATTCAAAAGCAGTTTGCCCATTTATTACGAATTGTTCCTGGAAATGGGCAAGTTATCATTCCCGATCAGGCTGACGCCATCGAACAGGTCGTTCAAAAAGGCTGCTGGAGTGAAGTAGTCCGCGCTGGGAAAGACTGGCAGTACCGTGCGAGTTCAGCAGATGCTTCGTCCTTCGTTGTGTGCCGCGATAACAACGAAGTCGTCGTTAAGTTACCACTGGTGGGCACCCATAATATGCAGAATGCCGTGATGGCAATGATCGCGGCTTTCCATGTTGGCGTATTACCGCAACAAGCAGCAGAGGCTTTAGCAACATTTAAAGCCCCCAAACGCCGGCTGGAACTACTGCTCGAACACCGCGGAATAAGAGTGTTTGACGATTTCGCTCATCACCCTACGGCAATCAAAACTACAGTCGAAGCGCTAAAAAGCAGTCAAGCAGGACGGTTGGTAGTATTGCTTGAGCCTCGTTCAAACACGATGAAAAGGGGAGTTCATAAAGATGCATTGGCAACCGCACTTGCCGATGCGGATAGTATTAAAATATTTGCTCCTGAGTCGATTGAGTGGGATATCGCTAGCGCGGTACCTAGAGCACACGTTTATAGTACGACAGAAGCGATGTTAAAACAGACTGTAGAGGATTTAGAGTCAGGCGACACGATTGTTATAATGAGCAATGGTGGGTTCGAAGGTATGCAGAAGCGTTTAGTTAGCGCGTTGCAAGAAAACTAATCACAGGTTAGATGATTTATAATGAAAGCTGATGATAATCGCATTACCGTGGCAATAACGGGTGCATCGGGTGCCCCTTATGCTATTCGTTTGATAGAATGTCTTATACGACAAAAACAACAAATCTATCTACTTGTATCAAGCGCGGCTCGTGTGGTGATGGCCACTGAGCATCAGGTCAATTTATCCGCCGCGCCCGAAAAAATGCAGCAACAATGGGTCGAATTGCTTGCAAAACGCGGTGTTGAAGTTGCGCCAAAGCAATTACAAGTGTTTGGTAAAGAAGAGTGGTTCTCGCCGGTCGCCTCGGGCTCTGCCGCACCGAAGCGTATGATCATTTGCCCTTGCTCAACAAGCACGCTTTCATCGGTTGCGCTAGGTAGCAGTAATACCTTGATAGAGAGAGCGGCCGATGTGGTTCTAAAGGAGCAAGGCCAACTTATTGTCGTGCTTCGCGAAACGCCAC
Organism: Idiomarina sp. UBA3162; assembly: GCF_002364475.1. Classification (NCBI taxonomy): domain Bacteria; kingdom Pseudomonadati; phylum Pseudomonadota; class Gammaproteobacteria; order Alteromonadales; family Idiomarinaceae; genus Idiomarina; species Idiomarina sp. UBA3162. Next base: position 86,978 of record NZ_DEYI01000064.1, on the reverse strand, counting down.
TTTCGGCAATCCACTTGCGTCATATGCTGCAGTTAAGTGAGCTGGGAGTCACTGTAATGCCCGCTGCACCGGGTTTTTACCACCAACCTCAGAGTATCGACGACTTAATCGACTTCATGGTCGCGCGGATGCTGGACCACTTAGGTCTTGAGCAATCGTTGATGCAGCGCTGGGGTTATGGAAAGGAGTAAATTTTAGTAATGACTAATGCATTAGAAATTAAAGGGTTGAGAAAGGTTTACAAGGGAGGTTTTGAAGCGCTTAAGGGTATCGACCTAACGGTTCAGGAAGGCGACTTTTATGCGTTACTAGGGCCTAATGGCGCTGGTAAATCAACAACGATTGGCGTGATCTCAAGCCTTGTCAATAAGACCGAAGGTAAGATAACGGTATTTGGTTATGACCTCGATACACAGCTCGCTGACCTGAAAAGACAAATTGGTCTCGTACCGCAAGAATTTAACTTTAATCAGTTTGAAACAGTGCGTCAGATCGTTGTTAACCAAGCGGGTTATTATGGCGTGCCACGTAAGCTGGCGCACCAACGCTCGGAGAAGTACCTCAAACAATTGGGTCTCTGGGATAAGCGAGATCAGCCTGCACGTGCCCTCTCAGGTGGTATGAAGCGTCGTTTGATGATCGCGCGCGCTTTACTGCATGAGCCTAAGCTGCTCATCTTAGACGAGCCGACAGCAGGCGTCGATATTGAGCTACGGCGCTCGATGTGGGACTACCTCACGCAAATCAATAAAGAAGGCATTACCATCATTTTAACGACTCACTATTTAGAGGAAGCTGAGATGTTATGTCGTAATATTGGCATCATCGATGCGGGTCGTATTGTGGAGAATACCTCTATCAAGAAGCTGCTCACTCAATTAAGTCGTGAAACCTTTATTCTAGATTTGGCAGAGGGTCACAAAGACATCTCAATCGATGGTTTCGACAGTCGCTGGAGCGACGATAACACCCTCGAAGTTGATGTCGAGAAAGACGCTGGCTTGAATAACGTATTTGAGCAGCTGAGCGGGCAAGGCGCGAAGGTCTTATCGATGAGAAACAAGGCCAACCGTCTCGAAGAGTTATTTGTTCATATGGTTGAGAACGGCCGAAAACAAGAGGAGAGTAGTCAATGAGTAACGCATCGGCCAATATCATAGCGCTAAAAACAATTTGGATAAAAGAGTGCACGCGTTTTCTGCGTATTTGGGTGCAAACTTTAGTGCCGCCCGCAATTACCATGACCCTCTATTTTGTTATCTTCGGTAGTATCGTGGGTGAGCGTATTGGCACCATGAGTGGTGTGACTTATATGGAGTTTATCGTACCAGGTCTCATCATGATGTCGGTGATTACTAACTCCTATTCAAACGTAGCGTCGTCATTTTTTAGTGCAAAGTTTCAACGCAACATTGAAGAAATGCTGGTTTCGCCGGTACCGACGTGGGCCATTATTCTCGGTTATGTTGGTGGTGGCATGGCACGTGCAATGATCGTGGCGGTCATTGTGACATTCGTTTCCTTTATGTTTGTCGATATTAGCATCGCCCACATCGGGTATGTCATTCTGACCGTGGTATTAACCTCAACGCTATTTGCTCTAGGTGGTTTACTCAATGGTGTATTCGGTAAGACATTTGACGACATATCTATCGTACCGACTTTCGTTTTAACACCGCTAACTTATCTCGGTGGTGTGTTTTACTCGGTATCATTGCTACCTGAGTTCTGGCAGAACGTGTCGATGGCAAACCCAATCTTATATATGGTAAATGGATTCCGCTATGGCTTTTTAGGTCAGTCAGATGTGGGTATTGCGACTGCCATGTGGGTTTTAATTGCTTTTAACGTGGTGTTTTTCTCAGGTGCCTATTACTTGCTAGAAAAAGGTAAGGGAATTCGTTCGTGAACCAAGAAGCACGCCCAGTACACTCGAACCAAACAGGTCCTCATGAAGATACCCTGAGTGTCGCTCGTCGGCACTGGGGATCGGAGTTTTTAAAGCCCATACAGGCTCACAACCAAGCCGCATTCGATGCGGTACATGAGCGCGTGCAAGCATGGCAGGGACCGATTATTTTAGACTCGTGCTGCGGTGTCGGTGAGAGTACCGCTAAGTTGGCAGAACAATATCCTGACGCATTGGTCGTGGGTGTCGATAAATCGAGTCACCGATTAGATAAACATGACTTTTACGAGGGCTCATCGCGAGGACAGCGTTACTATCTGGTGAGAGCAGATTTACTCGATTTCTGGCGTTTGGTTGCGGCAGCTGAGTGGCCCATTGAGTTGCATACGATTCTATACCCGAATCCATGGCCCAAGCAGGCGCATTTATCTCGTCGTTGGCATGGCTCACCTGTTTGGCCAGCGGTTGTGAAAATAGGCGGTCAGTTACAGGTGCGTTCTAATTGGAGTACCTACTTGCTCGAAGTAGCACAAGCGCTGACGCTCAATCAGGTGGATGCGTCGGTTAATTGTCTCGCCATTAATCCTGAGCAGGCAATGACACCTTTTGAGCGTAAATATTTAGCCAGTGGACAGGCACTATGGCGGTTAACCGCTGATTTAACGACTGCGGTTACTGCAGTTGAGAATGTGGACAGGTAAGCATATGAATGACGCGGACGATAAGTCATACGCAGAAGTAAACCAAGAGTCGTTGTATCGGATTTTTACGCTACCCGAGGCGCCCGACTCAACGCTGAGCCGAATTGAGAAAGATTTGTCTGAAAACCTCTTAGGTTTCCTTGGCGATCATATCGTGGCAAAAGAAAAGCCATTACAAGATATCGAACGCGACTTTGAGAAAGCGTCGATTCCAGAAGATCCTCAGTTTGTTTCCGACCATACCGAGTTTTTATTGGAGAAGTTAGTAGCACACTCAGTACATACAGCTTCACCGAAGTTTATCGGCCATATGACGTCGGCACTACCCTACTTTTTGATGCCGCTCGCGAAATTGATGGTTGGTCTCAATCAAAACCTTGTCAAAATTGAAACCTCCAAAGCGTTTACACCGCTTGAGCGTAATGTCATTGGTATGCTGCACCACTTGGTTTATCAACGCGAGTCATCGTTTTACAACCGTTGGATGCACAGTGCACAACACTCACTCGGCGCATTTTGTTCGGGCGGAACTGTGGCGAACATGACCGCGCTTTGGGTTGCGCGCAACCAACTGTTAAAGCCGGATGGTGATTTTGCAGGGATAGCCGCAGAAGGCTTAGCTGCGGGACTGGCGCATTATAATTACAAACGTTTGGTGGTATTAGTTTCGGAACGAGGGCATTACTCGTTGAGCAAGGCCGCTGATGTGTTAGGTATTGGTCGTAAGAATTTAGTGGCCGTTGCGACCGATGCTAATAACCGAATTAAGATTGATGCGTTGCGACAGGCCTGTCAGGACGTACGTGAACAAGGCGGCGAAGTGCTGTCGATAGTAGGCGTCGCGGGAACCACAGAGACTGGGCATATAGACCCATTGGCTGACATGGCTGATATTGCTGAGCAATTAGGTATTCACTTTCATGTCGATGCGGCCTGGGGTGGTGCGACGTTATTGTCCAACGATTATCGACATTTATTAAGTGGCATAGAGCGCGCTGATAGTGTCACCATTGATGCGCATAAGCAAATGTATGTACCCATGGGCGCGGGCTTGGTGCTGTTTAAGGACCCTGCAATGGTTAAGGCGATTGAGCATCATGCCGAATACATTATCCGTCAGGGTTCGAAAGATTTGGGCTCTCACACCATGGAGGGTTCACGGCCGGGTATGGCGATGATGGTGTTCTCAGCGATGCATGTGATCGGACGCCGTGGTTATGAACTGCTAATAAATAATAGCCTCGAAAAGGCACGCTATTTCTCTCGTTTGATTGCTGAGCAAGATGACTTCGAGGTGATCACAGAGCCTGAGTTGTGTTTATTGACTTATCGCTTTGTACCTAAACGCGTGAAGCAAGCGCTAACAGAGGCAAATGCGGAGCAGGTGGAGCGCCTAACTCCGCACTTGAACGCACTCACTCGGTATATTCAGAAGCGTCAACGTGAAAGTGGACGCTCGTTTGTATCCCGCACAAAGCTGACGCCTGAGCATTATCACCGTGTGCCGACGGTTGTATTCAGGGTCGTATTGGCGAACCCGCTAACCACCCATGAGATGCTAGGTGAAATTATTGCGGAGCAGCGCGAAATTGCCGAGAAAGCGACGAGTCTACGAGGTGCGCTGCACACTGAGATGCGCGAGTTAGGTTTGATTCGCGACGCGTAAGTTATCAATTAAGCGCGTGCTGCCGAGTTTGGCAGCCGCCAACACCACCCACTCCGCGGCGTCGTCAGAGGCCACCGTCAGATCGTGAGCATTACGCACTTCAAAATAGTCGACAGCAAAACCATGTTGGGAAAGTTGTTGGCTTGCTTGTCGGCATAACGACGTTGCCTGAGAGGCATTATTTAAGTGTTGCTTAACCCAACACAGTTGTTGATAAATAAGGCTCGCCTGCTCACGTTGAGAACTCGATAAGTAACCATTACGTGAGCTCATCGCCAACCCCGAACCTTCACGTTGTATGGGTGCACCGACAACCTGAACGGGTAAAGAAAGGTCGTTCGCCATTAAACGAATCACTTGCAGTTGCTGAAAATCTTTCTCACCAAATACCGCAACGTCGGGTTGTGCCATGTTAAATAGCTTACATACGATCGTTGCTACGCCGGTAAAGTGTCCGGGCCGGCTGGCACCGCATAATATATCGCTGATGCCGGGAACCTCGACGCGTGTTTGTTGCTCGAGTCCGCGGGGATAAACCTCACTGACAGTTGGAGTGAATACCGCGTGCGCACCGGCATCACTTAACAGACGACAGTCTTGCTCCAACGTCCGTGGATAGCTATCAAGATCTTCGCCTGCTCCAAATTGCATGGGATTCACAAAAATACTGACTACGACCTTATCAGCCAGCGTTTGTGCCTTTTTGACTAGGCTTAAGTGACCCTCATGCAAATTGCCCATAGTCGGCACTAAAGCGACAGGATGGGTTTGTTCTGAACGCCACTGGCGCATACTTTTCAAGTTTTTAAGCACTAACATAACTAACCCTCGTAGCTATGTTTTAATTCAGGGAACTGACCCGACTTGACTTGTTGGCTGAACTCTCGAAAAGCAGCGGCTATTCCATCACCCTCAGCTAAAAAATTCTTAGCGAACTTTGGTAAGTACTCACTGTTCATACCGAGCATGTCATGCATGACTAAGATCTGACCGTCTGTATCGGGGCCCGCGCCAATGCCAATAGTGGGAATGGAGAGCGCTTCGGTGACGCGCTTGCCTAAAGAATTGGGAATACACTCCAGTACGAGTAATTGTGCGCCGGCAGCTTCGAGCTGTTTTGCTTGTTCAATCAGCTGCACTGCTTGCGCCTCTTGTTTACCTTGTACCCGGTAACCACCTAGCACATTGACGGATTGGGGAAGTAAACCAAGATGTGCGCAGACAGGGATACCGCGCTGGGTGAGTGCTTTAACCGAATCAACGAGCCAGTCACCACCCTCAAGCTTCACCATGTTGGCGCCTGCCTGCATAAGCTGAGCTGCATTTTTTAAAGTATCGGTTAGCGTGCCATAGCTCATAAACGGCAAATCACTCATGATAAACGCATCAGGTGCGCCACGACGAACACATTCGGTGTGATAAGTCATATCCGTCATCGTGACGGGTACCGTGGATGAACGGCCTTGCACAACATTGCCGAGTGAGTCGCCGACGAGAATACAATCAACGCCTTGCTCAGCCATCAATTTGGCAAAGCTTGCATCGTATGCCGTAAGAGAGGCGATTTTCTCGCCTTGTTGTTTCTTTTTTTGCAGCTTGGCAATGGTCATCGCAGCCATAGGACTATCCTTTACTGAGCAAAGTCATGAGTTCAGAGCGTGAGCATAACACGGTAAGCGGTTCATCAGTAAGCATCGCAAGTTGCTGCAATACAGAATGATTATTCGGCAGCTCGAGGTGCGGAGCAAATTCAGCTAACGGCTGTAGCACGAAGCCGCGGTCATATAACCCCGGGTGCGGTAATTTGAGCGCTTCAGTATCGCAGCGAATGTCATCGAATAGCAGTAAGTCGAGGTCGAGCGTTCGTTCGCCCCAGTGACGAATTCTTTGTCGCCCAAATTCATCTTCGATTCGATGGAGCAACGCCAATAGTTGCTCGGCCGTTAAATCATGGCATTCGACTTGGCAAACCGCATTAACGTAGTCGGGCTGGTCTTGCGGCCCCATGGGTTTGGATTGATAAAGCGAGGATACATTGACCACATTGAGGTGCGTTGATTGGTTAATATGCAACAACGCCTGTTTGAGCTGTTGCGCTGGCTCGCCCAAATTGGCGCCCAGCGCAATGTATACATCACTCATTGCTCTCAGAGCCTTTGGGCTTCTTGCGCGCACGAGGACGCCGGCGGCGTTTAGGTCCTGAGCGACCAGGCTTGTTGCCAATGACTTTGTTGGGTGCTTTCTGTGCCTTAGTCCAGAATTGACTGAGTTCAATTAGTGCATCAGAGCCCTCAATTTCAGCTCGTAACATAAGGAAGTCGTAGGCCGCGCGGAACTTTTTGTGTTCCAGTACTTTCATCGCTTTACCACCGCGCGTACTTTGCAAGCGCAACTGCAGTTGCCAAATATCGCGCACAGGGAGTGAAAAGCGCTTAGGTAAAGCGACGGTTTGGCATTGCCGATCGATCACATCGGCAGATGCAATATTAAGCGCGTCCATCGGCGGCAGCCCAGATTCAACCTCTAACTGTGAGCGTCGCGCTTCCATCGGATACCATAGCATCACAGCCAATAAATACGCCGGTGTCACGCGTTGCTCGTTATTAACACGTTTATCAGTGTCAGAAAGTGCACGCTGAATCAGTGCTACGGCAGGCGACTGTTCATCTTTTAAGTAGGTTTTTAGCACAGGGAACATCTGTTGGAACAAGTTGTGTTGCACCATCATTTCAAAGTTCGCACTGGCTTTCCCTGACATGAACATCTTAAGGAATTCGTCAAACAACCTCGCAGGTGGGATGTTCCTGAGAAGCGATGCCATCTCGTTAATCGGCTCTTGCACCTGCTTATCCATTTGCATATTAAGCTTAGTGGCAAATCGAATAGCTCTCAGCATGCGCACAGGGTCTTCGCGGTAGCGTTGCTCAGGGTCGCCGATTAGTCGCAAAATACCGGCATCTAAGTCTTTTTTGCCTCCGGCAAAGTCGTAGATGCAGAAGTCAGCAATATTGTAGTACATGGCATTAACCGTGAAATCGCGTCGTTCGGCATCTTCTTCGATTGACCCGTAAACATTGTCACGTACCAAAAAGCCTTTCTCATCGGTCTTAGCGATAGGTTGCTTACGTGCATGAGAGGTTGCTTCATCATTGTCTTCTTTGTGATGACCGCGGAAAGTAGCGACTTCAATGATATCCCGACCAAATACGATATGTGCCAAGCGAAATCGTCTGCCGATGAGGCGACAATTGCGAAACAGCTTTTTGACCTGCTCAGGTGTTGCGTTGGTCGTGACATCGAAATCTTTCGGTTGAATACCGAGCAGCAGATCACGTACACATCCGCCCACTAAATAGGCCTCAAAGCCTGAGTTGTGAAGCCGATATAAAACTTTAAGGGCGTTATCGCTTATGTTTTTACGAGATATTGGATGCTGATCGCGAGTCAGCTTAGTTAGCTGTGGTAAACGGCTATTAGATGGCTTTTTAAAGCTCGACATCGCTCGTTCAGCTAGCTTTTTGAATTGCTTGATAATGACTATTCTCCGCTTTACGTCTGCACGCTCAGATAATTGCGCGCGTATTGTACCTTTATTATACGATCATTTGCCACTGTGATTGCCATTGTTGAGTGGCGGCTTTCAAAACTGATTCGACATTATCATAATCTTTGGCTTCTCCTAGAGAGAGCGACAGCACCTTGGCTGCGGCGATGAGGTTATCTACTGCGTGCGCCTCATCAACCGCTGGCGCATGGTTTTGTTTACTCAGTTTTCGTCCATGGCTATCAGTAACTAAAGGTAGGTGAAGCCAGCGTGGCGTCGTTCCTCCGAGCGTTTGCCATAGAGTCGCCTGCCAAAAGCTGGGGATTAATAAATCCGAACCTCTTACAATATCGGTGATGCCTTGCTCTAGGTCATCGACAACGACAGCCAATTGGTAAGCAAATAAACCATCACGACGGCGCAGAATAAAATCTTCTCGGGCAAACTCAACTTCCGCTTGGACGTGTTGGTGACGCCGGTCAAATAAGTGAGTTTTCGCGTTGTCATTCTTGAAGCGGATCGCATAAGGCGTTGGGCGTGGTTGCCGTGTTCGGCAATGCCCATTGTAATACGCACCCTGGGTACGTATTTGTTTGCGGCTACAATCGCAGGCATACGTATGCGCTACGAGCGTATCAAGTACACGCGTATAGATTTCGTCCCGCTGACTTTGGTAAATAACTGTCTCGTCCCAGTGTAGGCCATGGGCATCCAGTTGTTTAAGTATCTGAGTGTCGGCGTTCGGGACAGCGCGGGTTTTGTCGACATCTTCGATGCGCACCAGCCATTGGCCGTGGTGGGCACGCGCATCTAAGAAACTGCCCAGTGCTGCAACGAGTGAGCCAAAGTGTAAGGGGCCCGATGGGGTCGGTGCGAACCGACCCCGATAGCTATTAGACGACTGCAGCTGAATCGGCTTACGCACCGGTCATCTGTTTTTCTTTAATCTCTGCAAGTGTTTTGCAGTCGACACAAAGGTCGGCTGTTGGACGTGCTTCTAAGCGACGGATACCGATCTCGATACCGCATGAATCACAAAATCCGAAGTCATCTTCCTCGATTTTTTGCAGAGTCTTCTCAATCTTTTTGATGAGCTTGCGTTCACGGTCGCGCGTACGCAACTCAATACTGAACTCTTCCTCTTGCGCGGCTCTATCAACCGGATCCGGGAAGTTTGCAGCTTCATCTTTCATGTGGTGAACCGTACGGTCCACTTCCTGACGTAATTGGCGGCGCCATTCTTCTAGAATTTTGCGAAAGTGAGCTAACTGCTCATCATTCATGTATTCTTCGCCCGGCTTCTCTTGGTACGGCTCTAGCCCGGCAAGCGCCAGGATGCCATGCGTTTTCTTCTTGCCCTCTGGCATCATGGTTCTCCTACAGTTAATTCGCTGCTCTTAAATTAAACAAGCTGAAAAAAAGGACGCTACATATAGCAGAAAGGCCACCCTAAGGCAACGCCTTTTCGTACTTTTTGAGTACTCATACAGCCTGTATTATTCGTTACTCAGCATGACAGGTAATACACCGTTAGCTCGTATACCTTGCTCATTGATATCGGTGTTCAATGCATAAAACTCGACGCCTTTTTGCGCTGCATTAATACAGGCGTTTGCATAGTTTGGATCGATATGGGCGGCAGGTTTTATCTGAGCAGCGCCTGAGTGCATACACACGTATAACATGACAGCGCGATGACCCTGTTCGCACATGTGTTCGAGTTCTTGCACGTGCTTTATTGCTCGAGCGCTCACCGTGTCGGGGAAATAACCACATTGTTGCTCCACCAGGGTGACACTTTTGACTTCGACGTAACATCGGTTGCCGTCAGCAGATGTACCGAGCCAATCGATACGACTGTTTTGCTCGCCATAACGTTGTTCGGCAAGCCACTCATTGAAGTCAGCAAGCTCGGTGACAAGACCCCGCTTTAAAGCCTCACCGGCGACCTGATTTGCGCGTTGAGTATTGATGACAATCCAGTCACCGGAAAAGTTTTGCGCCAACTCCCAAGTCTTTGCATATTTGCGCTTGGGATTATCTGATACACTACACCATACTTTGTAGCCTGGTTCCGCGCAGCCTGTCATGGCGCCGGTATTGGGGCAATGAACTGTTTCGATACTTTGGGGTTGTGTAGTAAATTCGATATCCGCTAAAAATCGCTTATATCGTTGGCGTAAGATGCCCACTTCAAGTGGCGTATTAAATTGCATGACCGTCCTCATAACCCTAAAGTAAAACATCGACAAATTAATGGGAGATGATTCTGATGTCTAGTTCAGTCAATGTTTTTCTAACTTTAGATAAACCCGCGGCGTTTCTAAAGCAGTCGGTTTTAGTGAGTCACTCCGACCAAGGTGTCAACATTCATATTGGTTCTGACAGCGTTGAAAACTTACGAAAAATTCAAAAAGCGGGTCGTCACCTCGATAGCCAAGGCTACGCTTCGGTTGAATTAGCTGGCGCCGGTTGGGATATCGAGAGTCAGTGGGCATTCTATCAAGGTTTCAACTCAACCATGTCAGACAATGCGGTGGCTTGGAACGAAACCGACCAAGGTGTCGCTAGTCAGCTTGATGATATGCGAGCGGCCAATCAATTTACCCGCGAGTTGGTGAACTTGTCGGCAGAAGAAATCTATCCGTTGAGCTTAGCCGAGCGTGTTAGTGAACACTTAAAAAGTGTCGCGCCTGAACATGTCAGCGCGCGTTTTATTGTCGGCGATGAGCTGAAAAATGAAGGTTGGATGGGCATTTATACGGTCGGTCGTGCGAGTCAACATGCGCCCGTGCTGGCTGTCATCGATTACAACCCGACCGGCGACGACAACGCACCTGTAGATTATGCGCTCGTGGGCAAAGGCATTACGTATGACTCGGGCGGCTATAGTATCAAGCCGAGTGAAGGTATGTTGAGCATGAAGTGCGATATGGGGGGCGCTGCAACGTTAGCCGGTGCGCTTTCAACGGCCATTCGTCGTGGCCTCAACAAACGCGTTAAATTGTTCCTCTGTTGCGCAGAAAATATGATCAGTGGCAAAGCTTACAAGCTGGGCGATATCATTACTTATAAAAATGGTCTTCGTGTCGAAGTTGTGAATACCGATGCGGAGGGACGACTCGTGCTTGCCGATGGCTTGATGGCCGCAGGTGAAGCAGGTGCTAAACAGGTAATAGATGCCGCGACGTTGACTGGTGCCGCGCAAATGGCGGTGGGCAATGAGTTTAATGCGGTGTTTAGTATTGATGAACAGGCAGCGGCTCGCGCGCTGAACTGCGCAGCTCAAGAGAACGAGCTATTATGGCGTTTGCCTTTAGCAACATGGCACATGGAAAATACGCCTTCGCCTTTTGCCGACTGTGCTAATAGTCGTCCGCAAAAAGGTGGCGGTGCAGGTGGTGCGAGTAATGCGGCAGGCTTCTTACTGCGTTTCGCACCGAATGATGGACACGGTTGGTTGCACTTCGACTTGGCTGGCGCATATCAGAAGTCGTCAACCCCCATGTGGGCTGCGGGTGCGACAGCGATGGGCGCGCGCACGATTGCTGCTACGCTATTAGCTGATTAATAGGTGGTAAATAAGACGTCGTGTTAAACCTACCGATTGATGCAATTAAGCAACCTTTACTCGAGCGCTGTCCAGGCGCTCGAGTTGTTATAGAAGCGCCACCGGGAGCGGGGAAATCGACGGCTTTACCCTTACATTTATTGGCTTCTAATTCACTTCATGGGAATGATGAAGGGCTCATTGTTCTTCTACAGCCGCGACGAGTAGCGGCCTTGTCGATAGCACATTTTTTGGCGCAACAACTCAATGAACCCGTTGGTAAATCGGTAGGCTATAGTATTCGCGGCGACTCTAAACGGAGCCGCGAAACACGTCTAATGGTTATTACCGAGGGTGTATTTACACGTTGGCTACAGCAGGACCCAGAGCTTAAGAATGTCTGCACAGTGATCTTCGATGAGTTTCATGAGCGCAATATTCAAAGTGACTTAAGTCTCGCCTTAGTATTAGATTTGCTGCCATTACGCCCCGAGCTTAATCTACTGTTAATGTCGGCGACACTGCCGGGAGAAGCGCTGAAACGCTGGTTGAGTGATACCACAGCTGAGTATTTTGAGTTGCTAACGGTTGACGTAAAGCGCTTCGAACTCGATATTCAATATCGTCCTCCCTCTCGTATTGAGCGTTGGCTGGAAGAGAGCGTGTCTGTCATTGCGGAAGCTTTTCATCAAGCACGTAAAGGAGTGTTAGTGTTCTTGCCCGGAATGCGTGAGATCAAGTATGTTGAGCAGCGTATACAGGAAATACTAATAGGTGAGGATGTGTCTATTTTGCATGGTAGTCTAGCCGCCGATTTGCAACAGCGGGTTATTCGTTCGGGCGCAAGCAAACGCGTTGTTCTAACTACCAATATTGCTGAGACGTCACTCACGATTGATGGCATTGATACTGTGGTTGATACGGGACGAGAGCGACAGTCAGTGTATCAGCCTCAATATCGAGATAGTATTCTCACGACGGCCATGATCGCCAAATCCAATAGCGAGCAGCGAGCTGGTCGTGCTGCGCGGCAGCAGCCAGGCAGAGCCTACCGATTATGGAGTCGAGATACTCAGCAACGTCTAGCAGCGTTTAGCCCACCCGATGTAGCCACTCAAGAGTTAACTGATTTAGTTGCCCAAGTTAAAGCATGGGGAACAGAAGTAGATGAGCTCAATTGGTTTACTCCACCGAACGACGCGTTGGTCGAGGCTGCCAAAGAAACGCTGGCTGATATGGGGGTGTTGAAAGAACAACGATTAACGCCGATCGGACGGGAAGTCGTAGGCTTTGGGGCCGATATCAGACTGGCGTGCATTGCTTTACACGCACGAAACAATTTGACCGAAGCGAAGCAAAGAGCGCTCGCACAATGGTTAGCGACGTATGAACAAGCTGATAAACGTTACAGTGATAACAATGATATCGTCTCTACTCAACAGCACGCGCGCACCATGTCACACGGAACCATGTGGTGGAAACGCTTTGCGTATTGGTGCCAAGTTTTTGCAATCGATACGCAAGGACCGACGCAGTTTGAGGGTATTGAAGACGCCGTATTATTTGGGTTTGCTGATCGCATTGCGTGTCAAGATAGCGTTGATGAGGCGCAATTGATAAGCGGTGCGCGTATTTACAATGTAGAACACTCGCTCACAAATCGACACAGCACAGCCTACTTTATTGTTACTCAACTCAGCTTAAATGAAAAGCAACGGCATAATCGGTTGGTGGGTTATTTACCTATCGACAGACACTCGCTACTTGGTCATCCGGCGGTTCGTTTGGTCGAACGAGTTACTTACAATTGGACTAAAGATGGCGAGCGGCTCATTAAAGTCAGTGAACAGGTGTGTGGAGCCCTGATTTTTGATAGCCACCAAGAACCCGCCGAGTTAACAAATGAGGCGCTAACTGATGCGTTGACTCATTGGTTGCGGGCTGAAGGTCTTAAGGCCGTAGGCTGGAACGCGACCACCGATGGATTATTAGCCAGACTACAATTTTTATATCGCGCACGACCTGAACTGTTCAATATCGTCCCACACGAAGCTGAGCTGCTTGAGCACTTATCCGATTGGGCATTGCCGTATTGGCATGGCATGAAGAGCTTAAGACAATTAAGGATATGGCAACCGAATGAGGCGTTACTCAATACCTTGACTTACGATGGACAGCAATTATTGCACACAGAGTGCCCAACGCACTGGTTGGCTCCGAGTGGTCGACGCGTAGTCATTGATTATCCAAGTGGTACCGAAGCTGAGCGTTCGCCTAAGGTTGCAATAAAATTGCAAGAAGCTTTTGGGGAAGTTGCATCACCTACCGTGCTCAATGGACAAGTCGCGATTGCCTTAGATTTGCTCTCACCGGCCGGTCGTTTACTGCAACGAACACATGATTTAGCCTCGTTTTGGCGCTCTGGCTATCAGGAGGTTAAAAAGGAGATGCGCGGACGGTATCCCAAGCATCCATGGCCTGATGATCCGACGCAAGCGATTGCGACTGTTAAAACTAAGCGACAACTGAATGACAAGTAAACCTTGGTTAAACTACATTATTAAAACCGGCCTAAAGCTGGGGCTAATTGTGGTCGTTATTGCGACCTTCTACTTGATCTATCTGGATGCCACGCTCACACGAGTATTTGCTAATCAGCGCTATCAAGCACCGGCGCTTGTGTATGCGGCGGAGAAAACACTTCGTGTGGGCGACTCGATGAGTCAGCGGCAAGTGATTGATGTACTTGAACGCTTAAGCTACCAGCGCAGCGGCTCAACCGAGGCAACGGGTTATTTCTCGGTCTCAGGTGACAGGCTTATGGTGCATCGGCGACCTTTTGACTTTGCAGACGGCCCGAAAATGTCACAACGCGTTGAACTGAATTTTCACCGTGAAAAAATTGCAACAATCGTGAGTTGGCCCGATGGGCGCCAACTCGACAGTATTCAACTCGAGCCTCAGTTAATTGGGCGAATTAACTCGCTTAGCAATGAAGATCGCTTGTTGGTGGGTTTAGAGATGATTCCCAGCTTGATGACTGAGACATTGCTGTTGGTAGAGGACAAAAACTTTTACCATCACTCAGGCGTATCGCCGCTCTCGGTATTGCGTGCATTGGTTGCGAACATCCGTGCAGGACGGACAGTGCAGGGCGGTAGCACGCTGACCCAACAGCTTGTTAAGAACCTTTATCTTACGCGCGACCAAACATTATGGCGTAAATTTCACGAAGCGATGATGTCATTAGTGATAGATTATCGCTTTGATAAAAATACAATTTTAGAAACCTACTTCAATGAAGTGTACTTTGGACAAGACGGACGCCATGCAATCCACGGTGTTGGCCTTGCTAGCCAGTACTATTTTGGCCGTCAAGTACAGGAGCTCACAGCTGATCAGGTCGCGATGCTGATAGCGATGGTTAAAGGACCATCCTATTATGATCCGCGGCGGTACCCGGAGCGCGTACGAGAGCGCCGAGATTTAGTACTAAGATTAATGTACGAAAACAATTTGTTGTCTAAGTCTGACTTTATCGCTGCGATTGAGACAGATATCAAAGTTCGCGCTTCACGTCGATTAGTAGAAGATAGCTTTCCGCATTACCTCGAACGCGTAAAAGAAGAGCTCAGTCGAATCAAATTACCACCTAATTGGCAGGAAAACGGACTGAAAATTTTTACTGCATTGGATATTGAAGCTCAGCATCAGGCCGAACGAGTGATGGCGGATGGCGTTCCTGGAAGGGATATTAAGGATTTAGAGGGCGCGTTTGTCGTTAGCGATTACCGCAACGGCACGTTAGTGGCTTTAGTCGGAGGACGCAATGCTAATCAAGTGGGCTTTAATCGCGCGATTAAGGCCCTACGACCCATAGGCTCATTGATCAAACCGATTATTTACGCGACTGCGATGAGCGAATCTGAATCCATGGGTCTTAACAGTCATGTGGTAGATGAAGCCGTTACACTGAGCGATGAACGAGGCAAGCCATGGAAGCCACAAAACTACGATAGTGAGTTTTGGGGCGACATGACGATCTACGATGCATTAGTCTATTCACGTAACTTGCCCGCAGTTCGTATTGGCTTGCAAGTGGGCATTGAAACGCTGATCACGCAGCTCAGAAAGATGGGGGTGGTGACACCGATCCGAGACTATCCCTCGCTTACATTGGGCGCAGTTGAAATGTCACCGCTCGCGGTTTCACGCGTTTTCTCAAGTATTGCAAACGATGGTGTATTTCAGCCATTGAAAACCATCAACGCCATTACTACACATGATGGACTCCCTGTTTATGATAACCCTCAGCAAGTTAAAAAGCGCGTTTTGAGTGCTAAGGTTGCTTATCTGACCCGTTATGCGATGGCCGGAGTGGTGAGTAAGGGCACTGCACATGCCTTAGGTGAAGCGTTTCCAGGTACACCGATGGCCGGCAAAACTGGTACAACCAATGATTACAAAGACAGCTGGTTTGTATCGATAGATGGACGCTATGTGGTGACCGCTTGGCTTGGCACTGACGATAATCAAACGACATGGCTAAGCGGCAGTTCAGGCGCATTACCAATGGTGTCACGCTTCTATCAGCAGGTGAAACCAGAGCCGTTATCGTTGATACCCGTTGAAGGACTCACGTTTCAGAGTTTCCATAAGGAACAAGGGACTCGAATTCCGGATAGTTGCCAGCAAGCGGTGATTTTACCAGCACCGCCGACACCGCTTACCAACAATATGAATTGTGACGCTCAAGTAGAAGAGAAAAGCTGGCTCGAGCGTCTATTTGGTGGTTAAGCTGGGAGTTCGCTGAATGCGATCTTAGCGGCTGCCAACGTGTCTTCAATATCCTGCTCAGAATGAGCGGCAGACATAAAGCCACCCTCAAAAGCTGACGGAGCGAGGTACACACCTTGCTTAAGCATGCTGTGATAAAACGCTTTAAAGTGGGCCATATTGCATTCAGTCGCCTGCTTATACGAAGTGACTTGTTTCTCTTTAGTGAAGAAGAAACCAAACATCGAACCCGCGCGGTTAGTGGTAAACGGGATACCCGCTTCGTCTGCGAGTTGTTGCATGCCATCGAGTAATTGGTCAACACGCGCGTACAATTGCTCGTAAAGTCCTTCCTGACTCAATTGCGAGAGCGCGGCCAGACCTGCTGACATGGCAACTGGATTGCCTGACAACGTACCTGCCTGATAGACCGGCCCCGTTGGCGCGATGTGGTCCATAACTTCTTTTTTACCACCGAAAGCACCGACAGGCATGCCACCACCAATGACTTTACCTAAGGTAGTTAGATCGGGCGTTACGTTGTAACGCTCTTGTGCGCCACCTGGGGCTGCGCGGAAGCCACTCATAACCTCATCAAAAATAAGTACCGAGCTGTACTCGTCACAAATATCGCGTAAGCCCTCTAAAAAGCCAGGCACTGGTGGAATACAGTTCATATTACCGGCGACAGGCTCAACAATAATACAAGCGATTTGGTCGCCATATTGAGCAAAAATATCCTTAACCGAGTCAATATTATTGTACTCTACCGTGAGCGTGTGCTTTGCGAAATCCTCTGGGATGCCCGGTGAATTTGGGACGCCTAGTGTCAGCGCACCTGAGCCCGCTTTCACAAGGAGTGCATCGGCGTGGCCGTGGTAGTTACCTTCAAACTTGAGGATTTTATCGCGACCCGTATAACCGCGCGCCAAACGAATCGCTGTCATGGTTGCCTCGGTGCCAGAGTTCACCATGCGTACTTTCTCGATGGAGGGTACTAGCTCGCGGATCTTCTCCGCCATGGTGATTTCTACTTCAGTCGGTGTTCCAAAGCTTAAACCACGTTGCGCTGCCGTGATGGTGGCGTCTAATACGACTTGATTATTATGGCCTAGGATCATCGGACCCCAAGACCCCACGTAATCAATATAGCGCTGACCATCGGCGTCAAACATATATGCACCATCGGCGCGTTCAATAAAAATAGGGCTGCCGCCCACACCGTTAAATGCTCGCACAGGCGAGTTAACGCCACCTGGGATACTGATTTGTGCTTGCGTAAATAATTGTTCTGAACGACTCATGAACAGTTCCTTAAACTTGTTTGACAGATTTAACGCTTATCGCTGTACCAATTTACCGGACACTCATATTGATCGACCTGATCGACAACACCCAACGTGAGTGCGAACAGTGCCATCCGAATTAGGACACCATTGTCGGCTTGTCTGAATATCGCTAAATTCGGATTTTGGTTCAGATCATTATCTAATTCGTTTGCTTCCGAGCGTGAATCACGCGGTAACGGGTGCATGATGACGGTATTAGGCTTGTAGTGCTTAGTGTAAATATCTTGGTTTAACCGAAAGCGACCACGATACTGATCCGCATCTTGTGGCGACGCGAATCGCTCTTGCTGGATCCGCGTTTGATAAACGATATCCGCATCGACGATACCTTCCATCGTTTCTGTAATATGGAACGCATGACCTGCATTGTCGAGTGCGTCGAGCACTGACGTTGGCATCGATAACTCGCGTGGTGATATCAAAGTAAAGCGGACATTTTTGTACATGGTTAACAGTTTTGATAGCGAGTGCACTGTACGTCCATATTTGAGATCGCCGATCATACAAATGTGCATGTTATCGATAGTTTGGCCATGATAAGCCAGTTCTTTCTCTATGGTATACAAATCGAGCAAAGCTTGGGTTGGGTGCTCATTGGCGCCATCGCCACCATTAATCACCGGAACACGGCTGCCCTCGGAAAATTCAGCGACTGAACCTGATTTAGGGTGTCGCATTGCGATAACATCGCTGTAGCTACTCAATACGCGGGCTGTATCGTAAAGTGATTCGCCTTTAGCAATGGCTGAGCTCTCCATACCAGTCGTTTCGCGTACTTCACCACCGAGCAAGTTGAATGCCGTACCAAAGCTGACCCGCGTACGTGTTGAAGGCTCAAAAAATAAGTTACCAAGGATAGCGCCCTCAAGCACTTTCGTACGCTTTTGACGTCGTGCGTAGGGTTGCATTTTATCCGCAACGGAGAAAATGTATTCGACACTGTCGCGATCAAATTGGTTGACCGAGAGGATGTTGGAGCCGGTGAAATTCATATCTTATTAAGCCCTTTGCCAGCGGAAGTCACTGGACGCTCAGTATACCAGATATTGACTGCAAAAAAATCAGAACGGCTTGACGATCGCTAAAATGACGATGGCAAATAGTAATAGTACGGGGAATTCGTTAAACACCCGATAAAAGCGATGGCTGCGCTTATTACGATTATTTTTAAAGTCACTCAATAATTTAAAACAATACCCGTGATAGCCATACAGTAACGCGACCAGTACAAGTTTAACGTGCAGCCAACCGGATGCGGCGACCCATGCGCTGCCATACATCACCATCAAGGTAATACCAAAAACCAGCGTTAAAATAGCAAAAGGCGTGACAAAAAAGAGCAGTTTTCGCTCCATCACTTTAAATTGGTCATCGACCGCGGGTTGATTGGTCATCGCGTGATATACAAATAAACGCGGCAAATAAAATATCCCGGCAAACCATGCCACCATAAAAATAACGTGTAAGGCTTTAATCCAAAGCAAAGTGGACATAATGGGTACAACTCCTATTAAGCAAGTTCTCGTTGCAGAGCACGACGCACGATTTCCCAGGTGATAATACCGCAGGGCTCGCCATTATCTTGATCAAAAATATACACAGCACCTCGACGTTGACCACTGAGCTCATCCCATACTTCAGATAACGTCGAAGTGACTTTAAGACCTTTAATGGGCATGTAATTGAGAGAAGGGCTGTCGCCTGCACCAATATCGTAAGTCACGATACGGTATTGTGGCAGGTTGTCTTCATCGACATTCATTACGATGACGGTTTGATTGCTCGCTTTCTCTAGTACATCTAACAGCTCATTTTGGGTCGGTTCGAGCAATAATTTAAATTGTGTCTCCATGACGTGTTCGACACCCGTTTTTTGCAATGCGACCGCCACAGGGGGAATTTGATAAGGCAGATCTTGTAATTCTAACTGTGCAATAAAAACAGACTTTGACCTAAACAACTGGGATGAAATCAAATACGCAGGGACGATCACCAACATGGCCGGCACGATAATTTCAACACTGCCTGAGAGCTCCACGATGGCGAGTAGAGCGGCCATGGGCGCGTGAATACATGCTGCCAGTATACCCGCCATGCCGAGCAAAATATAAGAATCTAAATGTTCAGCCCCAATCAACTGATATTGCACGAGGATATTAACAAATAGTGCTGCGACCGCTGCGCCTACACCAAATGCGGCACCGATTAATCCACCTGGCGTTCCCATACCAAGAGCGATGGCACTTGCCACGAGCTTGGCTAATAGCAACGTAAGTAAAACAGCTTGCTGATCTTGAAATTGAACGACTTGTTGGATGGTGGATAGACCCGGACCCAAACTACTCGGGATGATCACGGCAAGAAATGCGGTAATGAGTCCTGCGAATAGCAGTCGGGTGAGCATGGCCGTGTCTTTTACTGTATCCATGACATCTAACATGAGTTTCTTAAATAAGACCCCGACAATCCCAACTGCTACGCCCAACAATATGACAAAACCGAACTGCGACTCAGGTAGTTCTTGACCTTTTAATAGGGTGAGCTCTGTCGCAGGACCGAAAATTTGATCGGTAATTATCGAGCCGGCGACCGCAGCGAGCATAACGGGAATAAAGATATGCACTTTATATTCGCGTAATACGACCTCCATCACCAATACCATCGCTGCGAGGGGGGTATTGAAAGAAGCGGCTATCGCGGCCGCAATCCCGCACGCAGCGAGCGTCCGGACGGCATTTTTAGGGGTATCAATATGATACCCTAACCAAGTACTTGCGGCTGCGCCTAAATGCACCGCAGGTCCTTCGCGGCCGACACTATAACCTGCAACGAGTGCGATGATGCCGCCAAAAAACTGATTGACCGTACTGCGCCACGGTAGCATGCCATATTGCTGCTTCATGCGATGAATAACGTAAGGAATGCCAAGGCGAACCCGTTTCGCCCGTGACAGTTTAAATAAAACGAAGAGCGCCAGTGCAGCACCGACAGGTAGGGCAAAACGAGAAAAAGTCGGTAAAGGCTGTTGCCAGTGAGTCACATTCCCGACAAGATAGGCACTTTGATCGATAGCAAATCGAAAAACGACAATGAACAATGCGGCAGCGATACCTCCGAGTAAGCCTAGTACGCAGATCGCGACAGTCGTTGTCGGGGCAGCGAGTTGTTTACGCGCCTTTTTAATTATCGCTTGCCGAGAAAATTGCATGTTCTATGGTCCTACACGCAGCTAACCGTTTGGTTTGTCAGTCTTATTATCTAACATACCACGATTGCTAAGAATAAACAGAAGTTAACAAATATGAAGCTTGGAAATTTGCTAAAACGACTGAAACAGCGTGTCGGCGCGCTGGCTTTCTATCTCGGTGCCATTTTGCTGCTATGTGTGAGTATTTACTTCGCTTATTGGGTCGGTGGACAGTCAGCTGAAGTTAAAGATAAAACGCTAGTACAACAGGACGAACGGCTGGACCAGCTCTACCAACAGATTGAGGCGTTGGAATATCAAACTAACGTACTGAGTGTAGAACTTGATATCGAGCGATCAGCAAATGAAGAATTGCAAGCGGAGTTATCTGAGTTACAAAATGATAACTACGCATTGCGACGTGATGTCGCCTTTTATCAGAAGATCATGGCACCGGAACTCGAGCAAGGTGGAGTGGTGATTGAGTCATTTGCGTTGACGCCTAATGCAAATAAGCGGCATTTCCACTTTTCTCTCGCCTTACTACAAATCGAACAGCGCCGACAGTTTGTGGAAGGTCATATCACCATCGAACTGCAGGCGCGAACTGGTGAAAAAACCGTTAAGCGTTACAATTTACTTGAGTTAGCGAATATTGAACCCCACCCTCATCACTTCTCAATGCGCTACTTCAGTTTGCTTGAGGGCGATTTTATTTTACCGGAGGGCGTACTTCCTGAGCACGTAGATGTTAGAGTTACGCTCACTGAGGGTGGACGAGGACAATTAGAACGTCGGTTTTACTGGACACAAAGCTTACGTCAAAACCGGTCGCTCGAATTAGAAGCGAATCAGGATTCTTGACCTCACCGCCCGATTTAAGCGAAAATTGCGTATTGAATACGCTCACCAAGGTGATGTTATGGCAGTAGAGCAAGCGATGCCGATCGAGTTCTCTGAACAAGCGGCGGCTCAAGTGAAAAAATTAATTTCCGAGGAAGAAAACCCTAACCTGAAGCTACGTGTTTATGTGACGGGGGGTGGTTGTTCGGGGTTTCAATATGGCTTTACCTTTGAAGAGCAGATAAACGCGGGCGATATGCAGATTGATAAGGATGGCGTTACACTCGTTGTTGATCCTATGAGCTTACAGTACCTAGTGGGTGGCGTTGTCGATTACGAAGAAGGTCTGCAAGGCTCGCGCTTTTTCGTTAATAACCCCAATGCAACGACCACCTGTGGTTGCGGCTCAAGCTTCTCAATATAACGAATAGGCTGAATTCATTTCAGCCTTTAGGTAGAATGCTCCCATCCATTCCGATTTGAGGGAGTATTATGAGTTTATACGCAAAGCATTTAGAAACGGTAACGCAGCGCTTTGATAAAGCGTTAGAAGACAATCAGTTTGAGTCTGTATTAGTTTATGCAGGCCAGCCGCGCGTTGCCTTTTTAGATGACAACCCTGCACCTTATAAAGTTAATCCCCTATTTAAGTACTGGG
Source organism: Idiomarina sp. UBA3162 (assembly GCF_002364475.1). Taxonomy (NCBI): domain Bacteria; kingdom Pseudomonadati; phylum Pseudomonadota; class Gammaproteobacteria; order Alteromonadales; family Idiomarinaceae; genus Idiomarina; species Idiomarina sp. UBA3162. The sequence continues at coordinate 64,795 of NZ_DEYI01000064.1, read as the reverse complement.
TGCCGGTGCTCGAAAGCCCTAAAAGTGCTGTGTTTTATAAAAAAGGTACCGGTAAGCCTACCGTTTACTTATTTCAAGCACGCGACTTCTGGCACTCGCAGGCCAAAATTCCAGAAGAAGATTGGCAACAACACGTTGATTTGAAAATCATCGATAGTTTGGATGCCATGGTCGCCGATCTTGGCGATGGACTTGAGAAGTCTGCATTTATTGGCGAAGACTTTGCTGAACCTGTCTGTAACTGGAATGTTAAAGCACGCAATCCACAAAGCTTAATTGACCACTTGCACTTTCATCGCGCGATTAAAACCGAGTGGGAAGTGAACAACCTACGTGAAGCCAATAAGCTTGCTGCTAAAGCGCATGTGGCAGCTAAAGAAGCCTTCTATGCGGGCAAAAGTGAACTTGAAATTCATGCGGACTACTTAGCCGCCATGAACTTCCGCGAGTCTCAGGTTCCTTACAACAGTATTGTCGCATTAAATGAACATCCTGCTATCTTGCACTATGATGTTTACGATACTGAAGCGCCGGCTGTGAGCCGTTCATTTTTGATTGATGCGGGTTCGTTGTATAAGGGCTACTGTGCAGATATCACGCGTACGTACGCAAAAGAAGAAGGTTTCTATGCCGATCTCATTAATGCCGTCGATGCTGCACAACAAGAACTTCTGACGGAAATCAAACCCGGCGTGAGCTATTACGACTTGCACGTGTCCATGCACCATAAAATCGCAGCGATTCTCGAGCAGTTTGAGTTCATCACTATTGACGCAGCGTCAGCTTATGAAAAGGGCATCACCAGTGCCTTTATGCCACATGGTTTAGGGCACTTTATTGGGTTACAAGTACATGATGTCGGTGGCTTCTTGAAGAATGATAAAGGTGATAGTTACCCGCGTAACGAACGTCATCCATTTTTGCGCTTGCTTCGCGATGTGGAAGTAGGGCAAGTGTTTACTATTGAGCCGGGCTTATACGTTGTGGATCAGTTGCTGGAGGAGTTCGATGGTAGCTCAGATATCAACTGGCAGCGTGTGGATGAGCTTCGTCCATACGGTGGTGTACGAATCGAGGACAGTATTGTGGTTGGCGAAAGCGACAACGAGAATTTGACGCGCGATGCGTTTAAAGCTCTCGGTGCTGAGTAATACTAAGCGTTAACCCGCTTTCCTAAAACGGCCAGTTGACTCGCCCCAGTTACAGCGGGCAGGTTAGCTGGCTTTTTATTGTCAAAACACCAACCCAACCAAGCAAAAGCCATCGCCTCAACGTGCTGAGGATCGACACCGTACTCAGCGCTGTCAGCGACTGTAACTTGATCGGGCAAGCATTGTGCGATGCGTTCTAACAAAAACGAATTAAATGCACCACCACCACATATAATTAACTTATCGGGGCATTTGGGAAGCCACTGAAAGCTGTTTGCTACGCTTTTTGCGGTCAGTTCGACGAGTGTGCGTTGCACATCTTGTGGACGGTAGTGCTCATCAATAAACGAGTCTAACCAGGCTAAATTAAAGTGTTCTCGGCCACTACTCTTGGGGGGTGAAATGCTAAAAAAGGCGTCGTTGAGTAACCTATTCAGTAGCTCGATGTTCACCTTGCCCTGTTGAGCCCACTGACCGTGGTCATCAAAACGTTGTCCTTGGTGGCGTTCGATCCACTGATCGAGCAAGGTGTTTGCAGGACCTGTATCAAATCCAATAGCAGTACCACTTTGGGCATCTAAATAGCTGATGTTAGCGATACCACCGAGATTTAACACGGCTATCGGCGTTTGAGCCGTATCGGCAAAAATAAACTGATGAAAAGCAGGTACTAACGGTGCTCCTTGGCCGCCTAATGCTAAATCTCGTGCTCGAAAATCGAAAATAACCGGTATGCCGACTCGGGCTGATAACCAATCGGCATCATTGAGCTGTATACTGTAACCAATATCGTTGCGCTGCTTAGGAGGCGCATGCCAGAGGGTCTGACCATGACTGGCAACGGCAGTGATTGCCTCGGGCGAGATCTGAGTGTTTTCTAGCAGTTGCAAGGTCACCTCTGCACATAACGCTGCGTATTCTCGGGCGAGGTTTTGATAATCGGTAACGGATAAGTCAGGACGACAAGCGTGTTCGAGCCGACTTTTTAGTTCGTCTGGAATGGATACTGCGTGTGCATTAATAAATTGAACTTCATCGGGCTTGATGTCGCACAACACGGCATCGATTGCATCCATGCTGGTGCCGGACATCAAGCCGATATATAAGCTCATTAGCGCATAGCCAGGTAGATTCGCTTGTTGTCGTTGAGTACGGCGACCAGCTGTTGGGCATGCGTTCTAAATGCCGGTAGCTCTGACTCTGAAAGCGACTTAGCTTTAGGTAATTCCACTGTGCGCGGGTTACGGTGCGTACCGTTAACCAAAAACTCGTAATGCAAATGCGCGCCAGTCACGCGCCCCGTTGAACCCACACGTCCAATGATCTGACCCTGTGATACACGATCACCCGTTTTGACGTGTTTACGACTCAAGTGCAGGTACTTGGTGACGTAGCGCTCACCGTGTTGAATAAAAACATAGTTACCATTAAGCGAGTTGTAGCTGGCTTTGATAACTTTTCCATCACCTGCGGACATGACTGGTGTTCCCACCGCGGCCACGTAGTCTGTCCCGTTATGAGGACGCACCCGACCCGTAACAGGGTGTAAGCGACGCGGGTTAAAGTTAGAACTTACATACGTAAAGTTGACCGGCGAGCGTAAGAACGTTTTCCGCATTGCACGGCCTTCTGGCGTGTAATAACGACCATTCTCAGTATTCAAAACTGCTTGGAACAACTCGCCTTGGTTAACAAATTCAGCAGCTAAAATCTTGCCGTAACCGACGAACTCACCGTCGACAAACTCACGCTCGAAAAGCACGCTAAATTCATCGCCCTTACGAAGATCTAAAGCAAAGTCGATATCCCAGCCAAAAATATTTGCCACGCTCATGATTTGGTTATCGGTCATGCCGGCACCCATTGCGGCATTCCAAAAGCTACTATCGATAACTGCATGAGCGAACTCGGTACGAGTTTCGACTTCACGTGTTTCAATTTCAGACACAAAGTCATCATTTTGTCGGGTGATAATGAGTGTTTGTAGACCACTGATATGATGAACCAACTGCACCAATTCATCGTTGTCATCTGTCGCAATACGCAGCTCATCGCCCGGGTGCATGTTGCGTAGCTTTTTAGCTTCATCGCCCGAGTTAGTAACTCGATATAATTGTTGCGCTGAAAAGCCGAGGGTATCGAATATTTTCGCTAAACTGTCACCACTTTTGACAACGTAGGTTTGCCAGAACAGCTCAGGTTGTTGGTTGTCGACCTGCTGTTCCGGTTCAAATACCAGCTCAAGCTGATAGCGTTGTCCGGGTAGGAGCTCTTCAGGTTTAGTGCTATTTTTTGAGGCAGTCGCCTGCTCTGTCGGCACAAACAGCAATAAGAATAACAGCGCGCTCACAGAGCTAATAAGCACTCTATGAGAACGCGGTAAATCAACAATAAATTGTTTGATTTTGTGTACTACTTGAACATTCATTTGGGTGCGCACTTCGTTATTTGGTTAAACATCGCCCAAAGCGATTTTCTTGAGGATAATATGAAAAATTCAAGAATACCAGTATTAAAGAGGTTAAAACAGGGCTATAAATGGCGTAAACTAGCACTTTTACACTTTATTCACGACGTAGGAGATTGGCTCAATGACCCCTCAGGTGGCCGAAGCTTTAGCAGAAATTACACGCGGTGCCGATGAAGTCCTTATCGAGAGTGAACTTGCTGAGAAGCTAGAGCAGGGTAAACCTCTGATTATCAAGGCTGGCTTTGATCCGACAGCACCGGATTTACACTTAGGCCACACGGTCTTAATTAATAAACTGCGGGTATTTCAGGATTATGGTCACAAAGTGATTTTCCTGATCGGTGATTTCACTGGCATGATTGGGGACCCTACGGGTAAGAATGTTACACGTAAGCCTCTCACCCGAGAGGACGTGTTGGCTAATGCTGAAACTTATAAAGAACAGGTTTTTAAAATTCTCGATCCGGCGAAAACAGAGATTCGCTTTAACTCAGAATGGATGAACAACCTTGGTGCAGACGGAATGATCAAGCTCGCGGCACGTCAGACCGTGGCCCGTATGTTAGAACGCGATGACTTTAAAAAGCGTTACCAAGCCAATCAATCGATCGCTATTCATGAGTTCCTTTATCCGCTGGTGCAAGGCTGGGATTCTGTTGAACTGAAAGCCGATGTCGAAATGGGCGGAACCGACCAGCGCTTTAACCTGTTGATGGGACGTGAACTGCAGAAAGAAGAGGGTCAGCGCCCGCAAACGGTCATCATGATGCCGCTACTCGAAGGGCTCGACGGTGTTCAAAAAATGTCAAAGTCGCTGAATAACTATATTGGTATCACCGAGCCAGCCAATGAAATGTTTGGTAAAGTGATGTCAGTATCGGATGAGCTTATGTGGCGTTATTTCGAGTTACTGAGTTTCCGGCCATTAGAGCAAATCGAGGACTTCAAACAACAAGTCGCTAATGGGGAAAATCCGCGTAATATAAAAGTATTGCTCGCTAAGGAAATCATTGCACGCTTCCACAACGAGGAAGCAGCGGATAAGGCCGAGCAGGACTTTATTCAACGCTTCCAGAAAAATGCGATTCCGGACGATATCGAAGAAGTAGAGGTTGAAGCAGGCGATCAAGGTATTGCGATCGGTAATGCATTGAAAGCGGCTGGTTTGGTGTCATCGACATCGGATGCGATGCGCATGATTAAACAGTCGGCGGTTAAGCGCGATGGTGAGAAAATCACTGATACCAAACTGATGTGCACCAAAGAAGATTCAGGTGTATATCAAGTCGGAAAGCGCAAATTTGCTAAAATTATCTTTGTTTAATTCGCGATGGCGATAAAAAAAGGCTTGCCCAGAAGGCAAGCCTTTTTTGTGTGCGAGCACCTAATTTAAACGGTGAAGCTCTTAATGGAGTCTTGTAACTCATCCGCCAACTTAGCGACCTCATTAGAGGCTTGCGCAGTTTGTTTAGAACCCGACGCAGTTTGCTCTGCAATCGAGACAATCGCTTCAAGGCGTTCACTGATGTCGTGAGCCGTGCGGCTTTGCTCTTGTGCCGCGCTGGCAATGTGGTTACTGCTATCAGCTGCTTGGTGAACCGATTCGGTAATAGCATTCAATGCTGAGGCTGCGTCATCCGTCTGCTGTACGCTTTGCTCAGCTTGTGCACGACCACGTTCCATAACCTCAACCGCGCGTTGAGAGTCGGTCTGAAGTGATTCGATCATACTTTGGATCTCTTCGGTTGACTCTTGTGTCCGGCTTGCCAAGGTCCGTACTTCATCGGCAACCACCGCAAACCCGCGACCTTGCTCGCCTGCACGTGCCGCTTCAATTGCCGCGTTAAGCGCCAATAAGTTGGTCTGGTCTGCAATGCCCCGGATAACATCCAAAATGCCACCGATGTTTTTGCTGTTTTCCGAAAGCTGGTTAATAACCGACGATGCACCTTCGATTTCTTTTGCCAATTGTTCAATCGTTGAACGGTTTTGCTCAGAAATGCCCCGTACACGCTTGGCCTCCTGATCAGAGTGTTGAATCTCTGCCAGAGCTTGGTCAGCACCGCTCGCCATCTCGCTTGCTGTACTGTTCATTTCCTGAGTGGCCGTCGCGACTTGCTCGATCTGGCTACGTTGTTCTTCTATAGAGCGCGTGGTTTGGTCTGATACGCTCGAAGACTCTTCCGCGGCAGTCGCGAGCTGAGTTGCACGGTTAGCAATACCCTCAATCAATTTGCGCAGGTTGTCAGTGAGCTTGTTGGTATTTTCGGCCAATGTGCCAAACTCGTCCTGTGAGTCATAAGAGACACGCTCAGTTAGGTTACCTTCGGCCATGATATTGAGCATGTGGTTAACTTTGCTGAGTGGGTTGCTGATACTGCGTACTGTTATCCACGATATGATCACGGCTAATGCGATAGAGACCACAGTCAGAATACTGTTGATCCAGCTAGAAGTAGAAATAGAAGACTCAACGTTAGTACGGGTCTCGTCCGCAATGTTGCGCACTGCCGCTTGCAACTCGTTTGCAAGCTCGATTAAACCATCTAACTCCTGTTTTGACTTAGCGAGTGTTTGCTCTTCCGTCGCACGTGTTTTTAGGCGGTTCACGATATTATCAGGATAAGAACCTGCACCTTGAAGGTTGCCGAGCGCTCCGCGGATAAGTTCAAGCCCATCGGTGACCAATTGCTCGGTATCAGCGGTTGCAGCGGACTCCAGACTTTCTAAGCGAGGGCGTAATGAATCGATGTTAATACCAATTTCGCTTTGAATCACTTCGGCACGGTCAATCGCATCAGCTTTACTAAGGTCATACATGAGTGTGACCAGTGAGGATAAAGACGACTCTATTGAGCGAGCAAGCTGTTTTACTTCGGGAACCTCTGACATATCAGAGGTGTCTAGCATCATAATAGAAGCGTCGTCGATATTGAATGCGATTTGGTCTAACTGATCGTTCGCCGTTTGCTCGAGTTCAAGGTATTTACGTTGTTGAGCAAACAACGTATCAATCGAGTCTACATAGCGGCTCGCATCGGCTTCAAGCTGCTCAACCAGTTTGGAGTAGCCCTCACCCCGAATCAAGCTCATGGTTTCATCTAAGGACGTTGAGAATTGTTGACGCGTGCTATCGAAACTCTTTGTATGAGTGTTCAATTGGTCAATGGTTTCATCGTAATAGGTCTCGCTTTGCAAGGCGCCTAACTGAAGTACATCCACTTTGAGTCCGGCAACGCTCTCGAGTGCTGGAACGGCTTTATCATTAAGACGTTCAACCGATGAGCCTATGCTGTTGATATTGAACAACGAACTCAAGCTGATAACGAGCAAAAGCAAGGTAATAAGCGCGAAGCCACCAATAACCCGCATTGCGACAGTAATTTTCATAAGACAATCCTCAGCATCGCTATAACTACGATTGGGATTGGGACGGTTGTGTGTAGTATCTTTGTTGTTCTAAATGAAACAGCGTCATGTACTGACCCCATACGCAACCGGTGTCCAACCCAACATATTTCGTGTTTTGAGTTTCTCCCATCAGTGCTGCCCAATGTCCGAAGACAACACGCTCACTCCTCTGGGACAATTCAAACCATGGTTTCCACTGAGCATCCGTGTCTTGTTGTGGATGGTTTTTACGGCGAAAATCCAGTTCACCGGTATCGCTGCAATAGCGCATGCGCGTAAACGCATTGATTATAAATCGGTATCGGTCAAATCCGCTGAGACTTGAGCACCAATTGTTTGGTTGATTAGAAAACATGTGTTCAACCAAGCTTGGCATCGCATCACTTTTGAGTGATTGCGTAACTTCTGATGCCAATGTTTTGGCTTGCGCGGTAGACCAAAAAGGATAAATACCTGCATGACTCAATAACGTATTGTGCTGCTCGAAATGATGCAGCAAGGGCTGCTCTCGTATCCAGTCGATATAGTCTAAGCGACGGGTAGATGAGACGATCGCATTGAGTTTGTCTTTAGGGTTAACTTCACGTGAGCCCATTAACACAGCGAGCAAGTTCAGATCGTGGTTACCTAGCACGGTATTAACCGCGGCACCGCTATCTACAAAAAAATCTAAAGCAGCCTTAGAGTCCGGACCTCTAGCAACAATATCTCCGACGCACCATAGTGAATCCGTTTTGCTGGAGAAGCCGACTTCATCAAGAAGCTCCATTAGCTCTGCGTAACAGCCTTGGATATCGCCAACTAAATAGGTCGCCATTACACTAGTGGATAATATTTGGAATAGCTAGGCGAAATGACGGAATAGCTACTTTGAACTGTTCGCCGTGCTCAGAGAGCATTACATAATGGCCTTCCATCATCCCAACGGGGGTCGCTATCACAGTGCCGCTGGTGTATGTGAACGAGTCACCTGGGGTGATGCACGGTTGTTGACCAATAACGCCTTCGCCTGCGACTCGAGTTACTTTACCCTCTGCGTCGGTAATGCGCCACTCGCGGCTTTTCAGGGTAACGTCATGAGCAGCATTGTTGCTGATGGTAATGGTATACGAAAACACGTACTGACCCTGGCTCGGGTTTGATTGTGCCGCGATATATTGTGTAGTAACTTCGATTTGAACCTGTGTTTTTACCGTCATAGGGACTTCTGGTTATCCGTCAGCCAATCAGAGATTCGACAATAGTCTGCAACCGAAAGTGTCTCGGGACGAGCACTTGGGTTTATTCCGAGTGTTTCTAATTGCGTATCATCAATGAGCTTTTTGAGATTGTTTCTAATTGTTTTACGTCTTTGATTAAAAGCTGTCAAACACAATGATTGTAATTGACTGACGTCTTTAACTGGATGAGGACTCACAGAATAAGGACGCAGCCTAACCACCGCGGACTCTACCTTGGGTGGCGGTGTAAATGCCTCGGGCGGTACATCCAGTACCTTTTGTACCTCGCAACGCTGTTGCACACTGACGCTGATGCGGCCATAGGTCTTACTGCCAGGCTCCGCTGTTAAGCGATCCACAACTTCTTTTTGCAGCATGAAGTGCATATCTTCAACATGATCACTGAACTGTAGTAAATGAAATATTAGTGGTGTGGAGATATTGTACGGTAAGTTGCCAAAGACGCGTAGCTTATGTTCGGGAGAAGCGAACTCTTTAAAGTCGACTTTCATGGCATCAGCGCGAATCACTTCTAAGTGTTTGCTGAGAAACGGATGCGACTCTAAACGATCCGCCAGATCACGGTCGAGTTCGACTACACGTAAATGCTCACAGCGCTCAGCAACAGGTTCCGTCAAGGCCGCAAGACCGGGTCCAATTTCAACTAGGTTTTCGCCATTCAGCGGATGAATCGCATCGACGATCGATTCAATGATGTTCTCGTCATTTAAAAAGTTTTGACCAAACCGCTTACGCGCTCGGTGCCCTAAGTGAGTTTTGCTCATAGTTTTGAGTTATTTACCATATCAATTGCTGTCTGAATCGCGAGCTGACAACTGCCCGGATTAATGTCTGGGCTGCCCGCCATATCCAAAGCAGTGCCGTGATCCACTGATGTGCGGATATAAGGCAGTCCTAAGGTGATGTTCACGGCTTTACCAAAGCCCTTATACTTTAACACAGGCAGCCCTTGATCGTGATACATAGCAACAACCGCCGAAGCTGATTCTAAGTATTTAGGCTGAAATAATGTATCAGCAGGGTAAGGGCCCGAGACGTGCATACCATCTCTTTGAAGTTTTCTGATTACTGGCGCAATAATGGCTTCGTCCTCGTGACCGAGATGTCCACCTTCACCCGCATGCGGATTTAAACCACACACTAATATATTGGGTTCCTGCTCACCAAATTTCTGCTTCAAATCATCATGTAAAATACTGATGATTTTCTCCACGCGCTCCGCTGTGATGGCTTTTGCCACGTACGCAAGAGGAATGTGAGTGGTTACTAGCGCTACGCGAAGTCCCTCTGTTGCAAGCATCATAACAACGTCAGACCGGTCGGCCTTGTTAGCAAAGAACTCAGTATGACCTGAAAAAGCGACACCCGCTTCATTAATAATGCCTTTATGTACGGGGCCGGTAACGATAGCGTCAAATTCTCCAGTTAAGTTGCCATCAGATGCAATCGTTAGGGTTTCTACGACATATTGACCGTTGGCAACATTTAACTCACCAGCAATAGCCGGCGTGGCCAGCGGAACATGTTTAATAAACAGCTGACCAGGCTGCATGGGTGAGGTAGGTCGAGTCCCGTCGTAGGGCACCAAAGTCAATGGTAAGTTGAGTTCCGTCGCTCGCTGTTTCAGCAAGTCGCTATCGGCTATGGCAACAATATCCGCATTCCAATCCTGTTGCGCGATCATTACGGCTAAATCGGGGCCAACCCCGGCGGGTTCGCCGGGGGTAAAGGCAAGCAGTGGACGCATGTTACTTAGCTACTACGCGAACGTATGCACGATCACGCATTTCTTGGCGCCAGGTGTCGACTTCCTCACGATACTTACGAGAGAACAGCATTTGATAAGCTTTGTCTCGCTTACTTTCTTGCGTCGCGTCAAGGGTACGACGATCCATCACTTCGACAATGTGCCAACCAAATTGAGTCCGGAAAGGCTCGCTGATGACGCCCTTCTCAAGTGTACTGACTTGTTGTTTGAACTCTTCAGCGTAACGATCAGGACGTGACCAACCTAGGTCACCACCTCGTGATGCAGAGCCCGGATCGGCAGAGTGCTCCTTAGCAAGTTCAGCAAAGGTCTTCTCGCCATCCATGATTTGCTGACGAAACTCGCTTAGCATCTCTTTTGCTTTATTATCCGACAAAATCACTGATGGCTTGATGAGAATATGACGTGCTTCAACTTCTTGCACTTCAACAACTTGTTCACCACGTTTATCCGCGACACGTAAGATATGGAACCCGACGCCACTGCGGATAGGACCGATGATCTCGCCTTTGCCTTTACCTTTGACAACTTCAGCAAACAGCGTTGGCATCGTGTTTTCAGTCATCCAACCTAAGTCACCGCCGTCCAAGGCATTTGAGCCTGATGAAGAGCGGATAGCCAGTTGCGAAAAGTCATCACCTTCGTTTAAACGGTCGATGACGGCTTCCGCTCGACGTTTAGCCGCTTCTTGCTTTTCACTCGACGCCTCAGAATCAACGCCAATCAAGATCTGCTGCAAACGGTACTCGGTAGGTGACGAGTTATTTTGTTCAATTAGATTAACTAAGTTTTCGACTTCTTGCGGCGTAACCGATACGCGACGTTGTACCGAGGCACGCTCAACCTGACTGGTGATAATTTCAGTTTTAATCTGTTCACGGAAAGCTGGCCAACTTTGGCCCGATGCAACCGTGGTCTCACGCAACTCATCAACACTCATACCACGGTCTTGTGCAACACGTGAGATTGCTTGATCGAGTTGTGCTTCAGATACCTCGATACCCATACGTTCAGCCATCTGCAGTTGCAGTTCTTGCTGAATTAATCGCTCGGTTGCTTGGGTACGCAACACTTCGTCCGAGGGTGCATTAGCCGCTGAAAAGTTGTCTGATTGTTTGACTTGTTTTATTAACTGCTCAATCTGGCTTTCCAAAATGACACCATCATCAACGATAACGGCTACGCGGTCTAACACTTGCTGTGCTTGAGCCACCGTTGCTGTTACGCACATCATCAAAGCGATGCTGATTGAAGTGCTGAATTTAACTAACTGTTTCATTATTTGTACCACTAGTTACTTAAGTAAAAAGGTCGTCTGTAGCCGTAAATGCTTTTTTCAAGCATTTCGATAAGACTGCTTCCGTCGCTTGAAAGGCCGCTGATAATAAACTGTAAGCTGACACCATTGTCAAACTCTGGTGCCGCAAATGTGTTTTGCATCATGCCAGCGTTAGCGGTGCCAGCCATTGCCGGTTCAAGATTAAGGTTAATACGACGATACGCACTAACTCTTAATGCCCAGCAACAACTGCTATATTGAACACCTAAAATAGCGTCGTTAGTACGACTATTAACTAAATCGTAGTAAACGTTGGCTGCGACCTGCCATTGATTGTTAATTTCCCAAACCGCTTGCGCCCCGACTTGCTCAATATCGCTGTTCAAGATATTCGTTGCTTTGCGATGATTAATCTGGACGAGGTTTTTATTATCAAAACGATACTCTACAGCGGTCTGACTCTTTCTCGTCTGGTTTAGTTCCGTGTCGTACTGTATTGCGCTTTTCACACTCCAGTTGGGTGTTATCGCCCAAGTTAAGTCGGCAACCCATTCGGTATTGCTCGAAGTGCGCGCGGTGTTCTGTTCCAACAGTTCGGTACGGCTTTCATCAAAATAGTAGATTTGACCAAACGCAAAGCGTAACAACTCACGTTCACGCTGATCAAAGATACTTGTGGTGGCACCATAGGTGATCTGGTTGGCTTCTGCAATGCGATCTAAGCCCGAGTATCGCTGCGCCCGGAAAAGACCATAATAGTCATCTTGCATCAAGGTTGTATCGTAAATGCCAATATCTGACTGGTCTTCGTACGGTACATATAGATACTGAACTTGAGGTACTAAAGTTTGGCGATACGATCCGTCGTCACCATCAAAAAAGCGCTCAAGGTGCAAACGACCGCGAAGTCGTGCGCGTGGAAGCGAGCGTGAGACTGAATCTGACAACTCAGTGCTCGGGCGCTCCTGACGATAGTGCGTGTAGAGATAGGAAAATTCGGCTTCACCATCATAAGCTGGCGCTTCGACCGAATAACTTAAGCTCGGCTCAAGGTGCGCACGCGTTGCGTATTGATTAGCGTCATCTTGGTTTTGAAAGTAAGTGAGCTCGCTTTCGACAGCCCAATTAATCCCCGTATAGCTACCTTGGTCGTAACGCATCGATAGTTGCGGGAGGGTTCGGAACGGGCTTTGATACTGGCCGAGCAACTCATAATCTTCAGTGCGTATACGGGCAAAGAAATTGTCGTTCAAGTAATCTACTTGTGCGACACGGTACAAGTGTGTGTCCGCTCTACCTGCAAAATCGCTCCCAAAGTCATTGAGGTAGTTATCATCAGAAATCTGAGTTGCGTCGACATAGGCGCGCCAGTGATCGCCAAATTGTGCTTGCTGATCGATATGCCATAAATAACGGTCAGCATTATCGAGTCGTAGCGAATCATTTTGTAAGTATTCTAGATTAATTTGACCACCGTAATTATCAGTCAGGAATCGATACTCTGACTTCAACATCGTGCCGCGTTTACTGATATAAACAGGCGCTAAGGTGGCGTCCATGTTGGGCGCAATATTAAAGTAATAAGGCACCTCGACCTCTAAGCCATTAATAGACGAGGTGTCTATCGTCGGGTAGAGAAAGCCTGTTTTGCGTTTGTCGTTCACCGGGAAGGTAAAATACGGTAGATAAATCACCGGGATATCGAAAAGCTCAACTTTAGCACCCCAAGCCTCGCCAAAGTCTTCATCTTGGCTGATCTCAATACGATCCGCTGTGAGCTTCCAAGCGGGATCATCGGTTGGGCAGGTGGTAAAGCTCGAAGAAAACAGGTTGACATGTTGCTCTGATAAACGCAGCAACTGAGCTTGCCCCCGCGCTTGCGTACTTTTCATTCGATATTTAGTATCACGTAACTCTGCGGTTGATGACACACCGTTGTAGTTGAATGAGTTACCTTTTACTTGAATATAACCATCTGAAAACAACACGCCTTGATTGGCATCAATGGTTTGTTTTTCTTGATTAATCCGTGCAGACTCCGTGAGGAGCCATTGACCGTCCTGACGGATGCTGACGTTGCCGGTGAACAGAGCTTCGCCGTTGTTACTGACGTTCGAGTTATCTGAATGCACTAAGATGCTGCCCGGCAGTTGCTCGGAAACGTCAAATTTGGGTTCCTCGAAACTCCACTGACTATAACGCGCTGAGCACACACTCGTGAGCGCCTGCTGAGCAGAAACTGATGCGCTGAAGAGTGTAAATAAGACAGCGGATGCTTTGGCAACTTTGTAACGCAATGGCAAGATACTAATCCGTTTTTAGTTGTTAATTAATGATTAGGCATAAGCTTGGTATAATAAAGCAAATCTGCGTATTCTGCTATTTTAGTAAGATTAATTTGGCACTTATTTCGCCAAATATTGGCATAGAGAGGGGGCACTTTGGAAGATTCTCGTGAGATTGGACTGGCAGCATGGTGTGAGGCGCAGACAGGACATCCGCAATCACAACTTGAAGTGGTTTCTGGCGACGCGAGTTTTCGGCGGTATTTTCGCGCATCAGATGGTCAACGTAGTCTCATTGCGGTCGATTGTCCTCCTGATAAAGAAGATATGCGCCCATTTTTACTGGTTGCCGATGCGTACCAAGCCGCTAATATTCCTGTCCCTACGGTGCTCAATGTTGACTTGAAGCAAGGCTATATGCTGCAAACGGACTTCGGTCACACCGTGTTACTATCAAAATTACAGCAACGCAATGCGCGTCAGTACTATCAACAAGCATTAGCCATTTTGCCTCGTGTGATGCAGGTCACCGAAACTGCCGAGGGGGCTTTACCAAAGTTTGATCGAGCCTTGTTGGATCGTGAGTTGGCATTATTTAAAGATTGGCTGTTAATGCAGCATATTGATATCGACTGGAATGATCAGGACGATGAGATCTGGCAGCAATTCTGCGAGCAAATGGTCAGTAATGCATTTGCACAGCCACAAGTCGGTGTGCATCGAGACTATCACTCGCGCAACCTGATGGTGACCCCACAGGGGCTAGGCGTTATTGACTTCCAAGATGCTGTGATAGGACCGATGACCTACGATGCGGTCTCGCTGTTGCGTGATTGCTATATCGAGTGGCCAGACGATTTAGTCAGTGAACTTGCTGAGCAATTGAGAGTCGACTTACAAGCGACTGGGCAGTTAGCATCAGACGTTACGCCTCAACAATGGCAACATTGGTTTGATTGGATGGGACTCCAGCGGCACACCAAGGCAGCGGGTATTTTTGCTCGACTCGCACATAGAGATGATAAAGCAGGCTACTTAAAGGACGTGCCTCGTACTTTGGGATATTTACAAAAAGTAAGTGCCAAGTATGCTCAGCTTAATGAATATCACCACTGGTTAACGCAACGTATTATTCCCGCGTGGGAGCAAGCATGAAGGCGATGATTTTAGCGGCAGGGCGTGGAAAGCGGATGCAGCCGTTAACCAACTTAACACCGAAACCACTGTTAAAAGTCGCCGGTAAACCACTCATTGAACACATTATTGAGAAACTGGTCGACGCCGGGATTACCGAGATTGTGATTAATCATGCTTGGTTAGGCGATCAACTTGAAAACAGCTTAGGTGATGGCTCACGCTGGGGCGTTAAGATCGACTATTCACCCGAGCCGGAGGGCGGTTTAGAAACCGCTGGGGGTATAATCAAAGCGTTGCCTTTACTCGGCCGTGATCCCTTTTGGGTAATCAACGGTGATATCTTTATCGACGCTGACTTACGTGACTTACCAACAGAACTCGCGTCTGGTGACTTGGCTCACTTAATGCTTGTAGAAAACCCTGAACATAACCCAAAAGGTGATTTTGCATTGAAGGACGGGCGTGTGAGTGAAAAAAAACCAGAGGACGACGGTTACACTTTTGCAGGTATTGGACTTTATTCGCCCGAACTTTTCGCCGACTATGCAGCGGGCTTTCGGCCTCTCAAGCCTTTGTTGGTGCACGCGATGAGTAAGCAACAAGTGTCCGCCTGTGTATTAAAGGGACGTTGGACCGATGTGGGAACACCCGCTCGATTAAGTCAATTAAACCAAGAAGTAGAGGACAAACAATGATTTGGGGAAAGGTGATTGGCGGGTTGGCTGGCTACCTATTTTTAAGATTGCCAGGTGCTATTATCGGCGTACTGATTGGTCATTGGTTCGACCGAGGAATGGCGCAAGACTTTGCTAGTCGAGGTGGTTTTGGTCAATTCATGTACGGCAAACGGGATGCAGGGAAAGACGCATTGTTTCTTTATACCTTATTCGCCGTCATGGGTCACCTTGCTAAAGCAAAAGGACGAGTAACCGAGCGTGATATCGCACAAGCCTCAGAATTGATGAAACGCTTTAGACTCGATGCTGAAGCCAAAGAAGAAGCGCAAGAAGCGTTTCGTGAAGGCAAGCAGTCGACTTTTCCAGTGAATGACACGATGAAGCGTTTCCGCGAATCATTCTACGGTAATCGCGAAGTCTCTCAGCTGTTTATGGAGCAGTTGATGGCATTGGCGCTCAATGACGGCGTATTAGATCGCGCTGAACATGAGGTGCTTATCAACGTTGGTAAGGCATTGGGCTTCCGACGGTTTCAAATTGACCAGTGGTTAGCCATGCAGAAAGCGGCTTTTCGCTTTCATCAGCATCGCCAGCAAGGTGGTACAGGAAAACAACAGTCAAAGCCGTCGCGGAATGAGTTGCAGGATGCTTACGAGGTACTGGGTGTGAAAGCCGAACAGCCCGATGCAGAAATAAAAAAGGCATACCGTAAGCTAATGGCGCGTCACCATCCTGATAAGTTAGCTTCAAAGGGGTTACCCGAGCATGTGATGAAGGAAGCACAGAAGCGAGCTCAAGATATTCAGCAGGCTTACGAGGTTATAAAAAAGCACCGCGATATGCGTTAATGACTAAAACCCCTGAAACTTGAGCCATCCTTTTATAACACTGTGCAGTTCATGAGTCGCTTCGGGCACTTGGGTGAGTAAAACCCGAGGACGATAGCTAAGTTGTTGGTATTTGTTGCTCATGGTCTTATGCATGGGCCATTGTGCAGTAACCCAACGGTTCGCTGACGCTGTCTTTATGTCTAAAACCGGAAAGGGCAGTTTTGCTATTTCGGTGCTTAACAACTCGTTCAGGCGTAGCTGTGGGATGTAGACATCGACCAGAATGACAGCGTCGGGAGCGGCAGAAGCGTTTTGTTTAATCCAATCAAGCCAGAGCGCGCCGCTGATACCTTCAACTATCCACACTGTAAATCCCGGTTGTTCGCTTACCTTGTCATATATTGCGTCAAGGCGCTTAAACAGTAAGTTGCGATAAGGTTGAAGCGCATTCTCGTCGGGTTGGTAATAACCTAAGTCAGCGTTGTAATGGCCCAAAGAGTCGGGCTCAATCAGCGTCTCAGGTGGCGTAATAGCCCAGCTGCGCCAACCCATTTCTGCGGCTTGATGATAGCTCGATTTAATCAACGGTGACTGAAGCGGGTGTAGCCCCCAGGCAGGAAGTGCAACAAACTGTCCTCGCTCGAAGCTTTTTAATGGCTCGCGCTGTAGCGCTAAATACGACACATCATTGGTTTCAGAATCGGTCAACCAAACGACTTCGTGAGGAGGGACAAAACGGGCACGGTCATCCTGTCCGTAGCAAACCGCAGACCCTAACACGACCACTAGGCATATGACGAATCGAAGTATGTTCATACACCTTTATCGTCAGCAGTGGTCAAGTCTTTAGGTGTTTAACCAAATGGACTGGGGCTGCTAAAAGTGACCGGTTGTTCTGTGAGCGGATGAGCTATCTTCAACTCAAATGCGTGTAGTAATAATCGCTCGGCGGCATCGAATGCTGCGGAGTGAGCGTAAAACTTATCACCTAGAATAGGACAGTCCAACGCGAGCATATGCACGCGTAGTTGATGCGAACGACCCGTATGTGGAGACAGCTTAACTAAGCTAGTTTGCGACTGTTGCGCTAATACTTGATAAAACGTTTGGCTCGCCTTGCCGTTAACAAAGTCGACTTGTTGTTTAGGTCGGTTTGGCCAGTCACAGCTGAGAGGCAAATCGATGCAACCATGATTGCCCGGCAAATGCCCCCATACCTTGGCGAGATAGGTTTTTTGTGTTGTGCGTTGTTGAAACTGTTTGCTGAGATGGCTTTGTGACGCTTTACCGAGTGCAAATACCATCACACCCGAGGTCGCCATATCCAGCCGATGTACGACTCGTATCTCTGGAAAAATACGTGCTAAGCGCGTGTACATTGAATCCCTGTGTTCGATCGCTTTGCCAGGTACGCTCAGTATTCCCGCTGGTTTATCGACCACAACCAACGCATTATCTCGATATATTATCTTGAGATAAGGGTCGGTTGGTGGCTGATAATGAAGTAACGCCATTAATGGTGATTAACCAAAATACGCACTGCAAACAATGAAAGCTGCGGTTGCTCAAGTGCTTCTAACAACGTTTGCTTGCGCAGTTCGATGGCACGAATTTCAGAGTCACGTACCGAAGGATTGCGCTGCTTAAGCTTGGTCAAACGATCAAGTTCCTTTCCTAAACTTTCGTTAATACGCGTGCGAATTGCAGCACTTTGTTCCACAAGCCATGCCTCAGCAGAACTGCGCGCGACCTCCAAATGCGACTTAGTCACGTCACGCAGTTGTTTTAATATCTGACGCGAGGTTTTTTTATCCATAAAGTCAGCCTGCTTGGTTAACGCATCGCGAGGCACTTTGCTGGTCAATTCGCGTCCTTGGCTATCGAGCAGTATACGGTGGTTTTGCAGTGGGAAGAACTCCTGTGCTACCGCATTCTGAGGCGCGTTAATGTGCGCGCTAAAGTCTACTTCCATGAACCAAGCCCCCTCTGGAAGGGCTTTGTTATTCAGCTTAGTCACGCACACGCTACCGAAGTCTTGCTGAGTCACGATATCCAAAGCTTCTTGCACATGCGGATGATCCCAACTTAAGAATTCGACGTCCTCGTAATTAAGTGCGGTGGTGCGGTCAAAGGTGATAGTCATCCCTTCTTCTTGCAAGCCCGGAATGGCCTCGACACGCATATGCTCGCTTGGTTTGACGAAGGTTCGCGTCTCGTCGAGTTCCTCGGCGTCAATTCCAAAGCGTTCCCAAAACGTGGTCATAAACTCGCTCAGGTGCGCTGTATCGCTCGTTTCCTCGATTGCCGAAATAACGGCTTCGGCCTGTTGGGGGCGACACGCATTCAATTCTTGTAGCTTATCGCGCCCTTTTTCGACTTCACTCATTAACTGCTGATGAAGCTCGGCGCTCTGCTGCAGTATCTCTTGCGGGAGCGGTTGGCAACTGAGTAACGACTTTTTAATTGGTTGAGCAAACTCATCGTACATGCGCCGACCCACCGGGTTGCATTGTTCGAATGCATTCATCGTGTGATACCACGGCAGTAAAATACCTTCGTCGGAATCCTCTAAGTACGGCAAGTAAATTTGGATGTCTTGAGTCTGTCCGATACGATCAAGCCGACCAATGCGCTGCTCCAATAAGTCTGGATTCCCAGGTAAATCAAAGAGAACAAGCTGATGTACAAATTGGAAGTTACGACCTTCACTGCCAATCTCCGAACATAATAGAATTGGACTACCGTTATCGTCGTCGGCAAAAAATTCAGCAGCGCGGTCGCGCTCAAGTAATGACATCCCTTCGTGGAATACAGCAGCGTTAATCCCTTCGAGCACACGCAATGCTTCAGCGAGCTCATTCACCGTTTTCGCGCTGTGACAAATAAGCAATGTTTTGTCATCACGGTTACTTTTTATATGATCGATAAGCCAGGTAACACGCGGGTCGCCTAACCACCAAGGCTCACGCATGTCATCCTCGGGTTCAGGTAATTTTACCGAATGAAAATGGCGTGCCGGGAATCCGCCTACATTTTGGCGACGGTTTCTAAACATCACTCGTCCAGTACCGTGCTCATCAAGGAGTTCGTCTAATGCCTCACCGCTCAGGTTATTTGCTTGCTCGGCGAGTTCGCGATAGTGGGTTTGCTCTTCTTCGAACGCGTTGAAATCGTTAAAGCGGTCTGGATCAAGTAACTGCAGACGCTTAAAGTGACCTTCGTTACCTTCTTGCTCAGGGGTTGCTGTCAATAACAATAAACCGGGGATGGCTTTCGCTAGTTGAGCAAAGTGCTCATAGCCTGGTGTGTTGTCATTAAGGTGATGGGCTTCGTCGACCACCAACATGTCGAACTCGGCCCCCATGAGTGCGTCATGCCACTGCTCATCGTGTAGGATCTTGTTGTTGATAATCACTAATTGTTCAGTAGAAAATGGATTATCACTATCGAGTTGCGCTTCTCGGATTCTGGCTTCATCAAATACACTGAAATCGAGTGCGAAACGGCGCCTCATTTCAACTAACCATTGGTGACGAAGGCTGTCAGGAACCGCTACGAGCACGCGCCGACTGCGTCCAGTAACATGCTGGCGCTTGATAATCATGCCGGCCTCAATGGTCTTACCAAGACCGACTTCGTCAGCGAGCATGACGCGTGGATGATAGCGGTTGGCTACGGTGGAAGCGACATAGCATTGGTGCGGTAACAAATTGACTCGCGCACCGAGTAAGCCGGTAACGGTACTTTGTTGCCATTGAGCAAGTTGTTGTTGACCTTGCATGCGCAGAAGATAGAGATCGTGTCGGTCGGCTTGACCGGCAATAAAGCGAGTTAAAGCTGGATTGGTGTCTATTTGATGGGCCAACTGAGACTCTGGCACCATCACTTCTTCACCTGAATCCAAGCGCTCACCAAAATAAATGGCTAAGCCTTGGTGTTCTTTTGCCTCGGTGACTACAAAACGCCACTGGTCAGCGTGTGTTGCTTCTTGTCCTTCATTCAGCACAAATCGAGCGAGCGGTGCGTCGGATTTAGCGTACATTCGTGTTTCACCCGTGCTGGGGAACATCACGGACACCTGGCGTCCATCCACGGCTGTGACTACGCCAAGGCCTAAATCTGTTTCAGTTTCGCTTAACCAACGTTGCCCTAAACTAAACTCGCTCACTTCGTCCTTCCTATGCGCTAACTTTAAAGGTCGGCAATAGTAATGGGGAGATTAGAAAAAAACAATGCGACTGTCATCCCTGTGTCACGAATTTTGGTCTACGCTTTAATCAAACGATAACAAAAGGTGTACGCTATGACCGCAAATGTTAGTCAACCCTCCCAAGCTACTAAGTACTTCGTTTTAGATACCAATATTCTGTTGCATGACCCGCTTGCCTTTCTAAGCTTCGATGAGCATAACGTCGTTATTCCCATGGTCGTGTTAGAAGAGTTAGACAATATTAAGGATCGCAACAAAGACGTGAGTCGAGATGCGCGCGTCGCGATCCGATCACTGGAGGAGGTGCTGAAAGATGCAACACCTGAGCAAATTGTAGAAGGCGTGCCATTGACGCAACTCAGTGGCGATCACCAAGCGAACGGGACACTCGCCATTTTTCCAGATTATGAGCTAGAGCAAAGCGCGTCGGCTTTGGCGCTGAACGAAAATGACCACCGCATTATTCAAGTGGCGTTAGAACTGCAAATTAAGTTTGCGGGTAGCACCGTTACACTGGTGACAAAAGATATCAATATGCGCTTAAAGGCGAAGGGCGCAGGCGTAAAACATGTTGAAGATTATCGCACTGACCAATTAATTGACGATATTCGCCTACTTACAAAGGGTTTCTACCAGTTTGAAGGGGACTTTTGGCAGCAAGTAGGCGACGTTAGTACGTTGCAAGAGGGGCGAGATGCTTATCATACGGTCTCGCGCGAACACATGCCGCAAATCTTCTACAACGAATACTTTATCGATGAAACAGAGCATTTCGCAGCACGAGTGGATACCTTTGATGATACCTCTGTAACGCTTATGGACTTGGGACATGAGCGCTTGATGGGCTACAGCGCTTGGGGAATTCATCCTAAGAATATATATCAAGCGATGGCGATGCACGCGCTACTTGATACAAGCTTAGACATGGTTATTCTGACCGGCCCCGCGGGTAGTGGTAAGACGTTATTAGCGCTGGCCGCAGCCTTAGAAATGGTCGTCGAAAAGGGAATCTACGAAAAAATAATTGTTACGCGCAATACGCCTGAGATTGCTGAGTCGATAGGCTTCTTGCCAGGTACCGAAGAAGAAAAAATGGCACCTTGGTTATCGGCTATAACCGACTCGCTTGAGGTATTGCATAAAAATGATGAAAGCATGGACTCGAGTCTTAATTACATTATGACGAAGGCGAATATCCAATTTAAATCATTAAACTTTATGCGAGGGCGGAGTATTCAAAATGCGGTGGTTATACTTGATGAAGCTCAAAACTTAACGGCATCACAACTAAAAACCATCATTACTCGGTGTGGGGAGAATACAAAACTCGTTGTTTCAGGAAACTTAGCGCAGATTGATAGTTACTACTTAACTGCTGTCACCTCAGGACTCACCTTTATCGTGGAACGTTTTAAGGATTATCCAGGCAGCGCTACCATCAACTTAAATGGTGTGGTCAGAAGTAGTCTCGCTGAATACGCCGAAGAGCATTTGTAATTTAGTTAGCGGGTACCACGGTGTATTGCTGGGTATCGATAAGAAACTGCACATCGTTCGAGAGCTGTCCCGCAGGTGATACTGCGGGACCTGCGACATCCAGTAAGATAAACTCGGTACCATCGTGCGAGAGCTTAGCATCATTAGGCTGCCTTGCCATTTGGATACCAAAAATGGCGTGCTTGGGTAAGTACACAACAATCATTTTAGCTTGTGGAATGATTTGCCGAAGTAAGGCTAGCGTTAAGCTGACCTTGCTATCGCAGTCTCCACGATTATTAAGCAATAGGTGGTTGGGAGGAGTAAAGCCGTCGCCGCGACTCGATAAATCATCTTCTAAACTATCGTAAGGGATCGCTTGCACAAAATGAGCGACATAATTTACATAACTGCGTCGGCTGTTGTCTTTTAATTGGTTGCCGATGGCAACAACGAGGCTGCTCAGTAGTGGTTGTGTTTGCTTAGCGATAGCAACAGCATCAGGGATGATACCTGTTTCTCCAGGCGGTAAGGTCAGTGAACGATAGGCGTTGGCAGACAGGTAATCTTGCCATTGCTCGGTAAAGAATTGTTGTGCTTTTGCGAGTTGTTGCTGATAGCGTTTTTCTAACTGTTCGTTTCGTGCTGTGCGCGCTTTTATGGTCATTTGCTCTTGTCGAGGAGAAAGAAAGGCTTGCACACCATACCAACGTTGTCTTTGTATATACTGATTGACTCGGTAGTTTAGCTCTCGCAGCGCTCGTCGACGGTCATAATTGCGGAACTTGGCAAAAGGGCGAATGAAGGCGTGTCGGTCGACGTTAAAGGATAATGACGCGGTTTGATTATTAGGCATTTGCCATTGATAAGCGAAACGGAGTTCGCCATCATTTGACGACTTCTCGAAGCTTAACTGCTCAGCAAGTACGGTATGCGAATAGGATGCACAGAGTATCGTCAAGAGAGCGAAAAGGATGCCGTGGGCAAACTCTGACACTCTCTTGCCAATACCGGTTTTCATTAGAACTTCATTTCAGTGATGGGACTTTCTTGGAACTTCAGGTCAACCTGATACTCCACGCCGCCTGCTCTGATGAAAAAGTAGGTCTTGTCGCGCTTGAAAATCTCTTGCAGAGAAATGACGCGCACGCCAGGCCGACGTTCGGCACCCCAGTCGCTCATCTCTACGCCAGAGCGCGATACAAGGATATTTTTATAGCGGTCACCAGTGACTAGCAGCAACTTTTTGTTCTCGTTGCGCAATAAAATGGTATTACCTGTGACTGAAAACGGTTCTTCATTGCCTAGCACGACACTCTCCCAAGCCTTCTATTTTTAGTGATCACTATAACGAATTATAATGATTTGGCAACATAGCTACTGTGAGCGTAAGTAGTCTTCAACGATGAGGAGAGCGGCCGCACTATCCACTTTACCTTTTTCGAGACCACGGTAACCTTCTCGCTCGAACAGCGCTTCTCGAGCGGCCGTAGAGGTCAGACGCTCGTCCTGGAAATCGACAGGAATATTAAAGCGGCCGTGAATACGATTGCCAAACTTTTTGGCGCGTTGGGTGAGCGGCTGCTCGGTGCCATCCATATTGAGCGGTAAACCAACAACAATTCTTTCAGGCTGCCATTCTTTAAGCAATTGTTCGACGACATTCCAATTGGGAATGCCGTCCTGTGCTTTTAGCGCTTTTAATATCGAAGCAGTTCCAGTTATCGACTGGCCGACAGCCACACCGATACTCTTAGTGCCAAAATCAAAGCCGATAATTGTCATGCGTGACCTACGTCCGGTCCTAGCTTCCAAATATCAAAGCCGAGCTGTTCGGTGGCCTTCTCCCATCGCTGGTTGATAGGGGTGTTAAACAGTATTTCGGGGTCGGCGGGTATCGCCAACCATGAATTTTCAGCTAGCTCTTGCTCTAGTTGTCCCGCTTCCCAGCCAGCGTATCCAAGCGTCAGCAGAAATTGTAGAGGCGCTGCTGACGAACCCAAGGCCTCCAAAATATCACGTGACGTGGTGACCATAATCTCGTCGCTCAACTTAAGACTGCTGCGCCAGTTTTGTTGTGGCGGATGAATCACAAAGCCTCGCTCCTGACCCACTGGACCACCTTGATAGACTGGACCTTTAAGGCTATCCGCGCTATCCGGGTAAACAATTTCAAGTTTGTCGAGTAACGAGTTAACCGTTAGCTCTGCAGGTTGATTGATGATCAATCCCATCGCACCGTCTTCATTGTGCTCGCAGATATAAGTCACGCTACGACGAAACAGCGGATCATTCATACTGGGTGTAGCAATTAAAAAATGATTTTGTAAGCTTTCCATAAAGCACTCCTCACTCACGATACGACTTATATCGGGGTTTATTCAGCAAATTCAACGACGCTGCTGTAGATCGTGCTCAATAGCTGCGAAGAGTTGCGCTGCGATATTGATGTCGTAGGCGTTTTCGATCTCTCGCATACAAGTTGGACTCGTCACATTGATTTCTGTAATACGTTCACCAATGACATCGAGACCAACGAGATATAAACCTTTTTGTTTAAGTGTTGGACCGATAGCACGCGCAATGCGTTCGTCACTTTCGCTCAACGGTTGCGGACGCCCACTACCGCCTGCCGCGAGGTTGCCGCGTGTCTCACCAGCAGAAGGAATGCGAGCCAGTGCGTAAGGCACAGGTTCACCATTAATAATTAGAATCCGCTTGTCGCCGTCTTTAATCTCTGGCAGATATTTTTGTGCCATGGCATAACGTTGACCTTTCTCAGTCAGTGTTTCGATGATGACACCTAAATTTGCACCGTCTTCGTTCACTTTAAATATTGATGCACCACCCATCCCGTCTAGCGGTTTAAGAATAACGGTACCGTGCTTCTTGTGAAACGCCTTAAGTTGCTCAGCATTGGCAGACACCAAACTATCGGTGATAAACTCAGGAAACCAACTGGTATAAAGCTTTTCATTACAATCTCGCAAGCTTTGCGGGTTATTCACTACCAGCGCACCTTCAGCTTGCGCCAAATCAAAGATGTGGGTTGCATAGAGGAACTGACTATCAAACGGCGGGTCTTTGCGCATCATGATCACATCAAAGTCGCCGAGCGGTAGCTTCTCCACATCGCTTAACTGATAAAAGTCTGTCTTTTGGTCTTTGACGGTGATCTTACGTGCCATCGCATAGGGGCGACCTGAATCAATGAGTAGATCGGCCATCTCAATATAGTAACTCTGGTAACCCCGCGCTTGTGCTTCGAGCAAGAGTCGGAAACTGGTGTCCTTTTCAGTTTTTACGTGTGCGATAGGGTCCATAATCATGGCTAACTTCATGGCAGTGTTCCTTATTCGTTGCTGGCGTTAAGATCACCAAATTCATACTGGATGGCTGTTAAAGCAGTCATCGCAGCGGTTTCTGTTCGCAGAATACGTGGTCCTAAACGAATCGGTTTAAAGCTGTGGTTGCGCGCGTGCTCCACCTCGATATCAGTGAAGCCTCCTTCAGGACCAATAATCAATTGGATGCGTTGGGCTGTGCGAGCGCCTTGAATCTGATTGAGAGGTACCTGCGCATAGGGATCGAGAGTTAAGCGTAAACCGTCAAAAGGTGTCTGTACAAAGTCATCCACTGACACCGCGGGAAGCACGGTAGGGATATGGCTGCGACCCGACTGCTCACAAGCAGAAATGACAATTTTCTGCCATTGTTGCTGCTTCTTCTCGAGTCGGTCGCCGCTTAATTTTACGCCGCATCGCTCACTGAACAGCGGGGTGATGGCATTAACACCGAGTTCCACCGATTTCTGTAGCGCGAAGTCCATTCGGTCGCCCCGTGAGACGACTTGGCCTAAGTGAACATATAAAGGCGATTCTGTTGTATTAGCTTTTGCATCAATAATTTTAACTTGCGCGCTTTTTTTGGCGACTAAAGTGAGTACCGCAGTGTAATTAAACTCATCGTTACAGAACAACTCGAGCGCTTGGCCCTCTTGCATGCGAAGCACTTTTACTGTGTGCTGAAAGGCGTCGTCACTGAGTGAAACGGTGCTGTTGACCACGAGTGGTTCGGGATGAAAAATACGTGGAACTCTCATACGACTCAATTGATTCCTTATTTATAAACAGACTTTTGGACGTCTAGAAGTAGAAATTTTTTTGTTGATCGGTTAAATTACGCCGTCAGTACTAGTTATTTTAATCAAAATAAAGGAATGGTAGGCATATGTCACGTCACCTGTTTACTTCTGAATCGGTTTCAGAGGGCCATCCTGATAAAATTGCGGACCAGATTTCTGATGCCGTACTGGATGCAATTTTAGCAAAAGATATCCGCGCCCGTGTGGCGTGTGAAACCTATGTCAAAACTGGCATGGTGTTAGTGGGCGGGGAAATATCCACTTCAGCTTGGGTCGATATTGAAGATTTAACCCGTCAAGCCATCCGCGATGTCGGCTACACGCACTCGGACATGGGCTTTGATGCCAACTCCTGTGCGGTGTTGAACGCGATTGGAAAGCAGAGCCAAGACATTAATCAAGGCGTTGATCGTGAGTCGCCTGAAGCGCAAGGCGCAGGTGATCAGGGCTTGATGTTTGGCTATGCATCAAATGAGACATCGGTATTGATGCCTGCCCCTATTACCTATGCTCACCGCATTGTTCAGCGCCAGTCAGAGATGCGAAAAAACGGCACCTTAGATTGGCTCCGCCCGGATGCCAAAAGTCAGCTGACGTTTGTTTATGAGAATGGTAAACCGGTAGCGATTGATACAGTTGTCCTGTCTACCCAACATCGTGAAGACATTGACCAAGCCACATTGCGTGAAGCGGTGATGGAAGAAGTCATTAAGCCAGTACTCCCCGAGCAATGGGTTAGCCGTGACACTAAGTTTCACATTAACCCAACGGGTCGATTCGTAATTGGTGGCCCAATGGGTGACTGCGGTTTGACGGGTCGTAAAATCATCGTCGATACCTACGGTGGTATGGCGCGTCACGGTGGTGGTGCGTTCTCCGGTAAAGATCCGTCGAAGGTCGACCGAAGTGCAGCCTACGCGGCTCGTTACGTGGCAAAGAATCTAGTTGCTGCAGGTTTGGCGGAGCGTTGTGAGATCCAAATTTCGTACGCAATTGGCGTGGCCGAGCCGACATCAATTAGTATCGAAACCTTCGGTACATCGCCGCATAGCGAGGAAAAACTGATTGCATTGGTGCGCCGACATTTTGATCTGCGTCCTTATGGATTAATTCAAATGCTCGATTTAGAACGACCTATTTATCGTGCTACATCGACCTATGGGCACTTCGGTCGAGATGAATTTCCGTGGGAAAAAACAGATAAGGCCGGTGCATTAAAGCAAGATATCTAATGCACGGGTGTTGAATTTTTCGCCCATAAATTTGCTTGAAGCCCCCGAATTGTGGACAATACGCGCACCAACTATGGTTCATCTAATTGCGTGTCACCAATCGGGGGTTTTTCATGTCTGAACGTCGTCATCTCGCCAATGCTATCCGTGCCTTAAGTATGGATGCAGTCCAACAAGCCAACTCAGGTCATCCTGGTGCACCAATGGGCATGGCAGATATCGCTGAAGTACTGTGGCGAGATTATTTAAAGCACAACCCAAACAACCCCAATTGGGCCGACCGCGATCGCTTTGTGCTATCAAACGGTCATGGCTCGATGCTCATCTACTCGTTGCTTCACTTAACCGGTTACGACCTCAGCATCGAGGACATCAAGCAATTCCGTCAGTTGCATTCAAAAACTCCAGGCCACCCAGAGTATGGCTACACGCCGGGCGTAGAGACAACGACAGGGCCTTTGGGTCAAGGCGTCGCGAATGCGGTAGGCATGGCGCTAGCGGAAAAGACCTTGGCGGCACAGTTTAATCGCGATGAACATAATGTAGTTGACCACTACACCTATACTTTCTTAGGTGATGGATGCTTAATGGAAGGCATTTCTCACGAAGCGTGTTCATTAGCGGGTACGCTAGGCTTAGGCAAGCTTATCGCATTTTACGACGATAACGGTATCTCGATTGATGGTGAAGTCGAAGGCTGGTTTACAGACGATACTGCAAAACGTTTCGAATCATATAACTGGCACGTGATCCGTGATGTTGATGGGCATGATGCCGATGCCATTAAACAGGCGATTGAAAGCGCACGTAGCGAGACGCAGCGCCCGACATTAATTATTTGTAAAACCGTTATTGGTTTTGGCTCGCCTAATAAGCAAGGGCAAGAAAGTTGCCACGGCGCGCCACTAGGTGATGACGAAATTGCACTCGCTCGCAAGCAATTGAATTGGTCGTATGATCGCTTCGAAGTCCCACAGGATGTGTATCAAGCGTGGGATGCAAAAGACAAGGGTGATGCGATTGAGGCCTCGTGGAATAAGCATTGGACGGCTTATGAACAAGCTTACCCAGAACTTGCTGCTGAGCTTAAACGTCGCTTAGCGGGTGAGTTGCCTGGCGACTTTGAAAACGAGTTGCAGGCTTACATTGAACAATTGCAAGCTAATCCCGAAAACCCCGCAACGCGCAAAGCATCATTAAATGTATTGAATGAGGTGGGTCCAAAGCTACCTGAACTGCTTGGTGGTTCGGCTGACTTAGCAGGGTCTAATTTAACCTTATGGCAGGGCGCTAAAGGTGTGACAGCCGACGACGCGAGTGGAAACTATGTGTTTTACGGGGTGCGTGAGTTTGCGATGTCGGCGATAATGAATGGAATTACGCTGCATGGTGGCTTCAAGCCTTACGGTGCAACCTTCTTAATGTTTATGGAATATGCGCGCAACGCAGTGCGTATGGCCGCATTAATGAAGCAGCCCTCGATTTTTGTTTACACTCACGACTCAATCGGTTTAGGCGAAGACGGACCGACTCACCAGCCTGTTGAGCAATTGGCTAATCTGCGCTTAACACCTAACCTCAATTGCTGGCGCCCGTGTGATGCAGTCGAAACCGCGGTTGCTTGGCGCAGTGCGTTGCAAAGCAACGATAAACCAACGGCGTTGGTGTTTAGCCGTCAGGGCATGCAGCAGCAAAGTCGTGATAATGAACAATTGAATAACATTAGCCGCGGTGGTTATATTCTAAAAGATTGTGATGGCACACCGGACTGTATTTTGATTGCGACAGGCTCCGAGGTTGACTTAGCAGTTGCAGCACACGAGCAACTTTCGGCAAAACAGATGAACGTGCGCGTAGTCTCTATGCCATCTACGGACGTGTTTGATGAGCAAGACGTCGAATACCGCGAGCACGTGTTGCCGTCAGCTGTGCGTAAGCGCGTTGCAGTTGAAGCGGGTATTGCCGATTATTGGCGCAAATACGTTGGCTTAGACGGCACGGTTATTGGCATGAACTCCTTTGGTGAGTCAGCTCCGGCTAAAGCACTTTTTGAACACTTTGATATTACCGTGGAAGCGGTTGTTCGCGCGGCGAGCTAAACGAGGTTTGAGTTGACGAAAAAAATCGCAATAAACGGTTTCGGCAGGATCGGGCGTAGTTTTCTACGCTCATTTTATGAGCGTGGCTGGCAGCACCGCTTCAGCATTGTGTTGGTGAACGAGCCCGCGCCATCGGAGGCAATGGCGCACTTGTTGAAGTATGACTCGTCTCATGGTCGCTTTCAGTTTCCAGTCACGTTGTCTGGTGACGACCTTACCGTTGCAGGCGATACGATTAAGTTGAGCCATGAAACCGAAATTGAACGCGTTGACTGGCGCACCTACGGTGTCGACATCGTTGTTGACTGTACGGGCGTGTTTGGCAGCCACGCGGACGGCGAACGCTATGTAGATGCGGGCGTTAATCGGGTGTTGTTCTCGCAACCCGGCACGCCTGATATGGATGCGACCATCATTTTTGGCGTCAACCAAGATATATTATTACCCGAGCACCGCATCGTATCGAATGGGTCATGCACAACCAACTGCATCGTACCCGTGATTAAACTACTCGACGACGCGTTTGGTATTGAGTCGGGGGCCGTCACGACGATTCACTCAGCCATGCACGATCAACAAGTGATAGATGCTTACCACCCCGACTTGCGTAGGACACGTGCCGCAGGACGTTCAATCATTCCTGTCGACACCAAGCTGGCGCGTGGCATTGAGCGCATTTTGCCGCATTTGGAGGGGCGTTTCGAAGCGATCGCTGTGCGAGTGCCTACTACGAATGTGACAGCAATGGACTTGAGCGTCACCTTACAAGCCGATGTAAACGGTGAGCAAGTCAACCGCTTGATTCACGATGCCGCCTCCAATGGGCTAACGTCGATACTCGACTATACTGAAGAACCATTGGTGTCGATCGACTTTAACCATGACCCACACTCGTGCATTGTTGATGGCACACAAACCCGTGTGAGTCATCGTCGATTGGTGAAATTATTATGTTGGTGCGATAACGAGTGGGGTTTTGCCAACCGCTTGTTAGAAACGACTGAATTAATGACACAGCAATAATTGTATAAAACTCAAATGAGTAAGGGGATTCAATGTCTGTCATAGCGATGACTGATTTGGACTTACAAAACAAGCGCGTATTGATACGGGAAGATTTAAACGTTCCTGTTAAAGACGGAAAAATCACCTCTGACGCGCGTTTAAGAGCTGCATTGCCGACTATCAAACTGGCACTCGAAAAAGGTGCAAAAGTGATGGTGATGTCGCATTTAGGACGCCCAACAGAAGGCGAGTACGAAGCGCAGTACTCTATGGCTCCGGTAGCTGACTACTTAAATGAAGCACTTGAACAGCCTGTATCACTAGCCAAAGAATATCTTGATGGTGTTGAAGTAACACAAGGGCAAGTGGTGGTATTTGAAAATGTTCGCTTTAATAAAGGCGAGAAAAAGAACGATGATGCCCTAGCTCAACAACTGGCAAATCTGTGTGATGTGTTCGTAATGGACGCTTTTGGTACCGCGCACCGTGCGCAAGCATCGACGCATGGCGTCGCAAAGTACGCACCTATCGCATGTGCAGGCCCATTACTTGCCGCAGAACTTGATGCATTAGGCAAAGCGTTAGATAACCCTAAACGCCCTCTAGTGGCTATTGTCGGTGGCTCTAAGGTATCAACTAAACTGACTGTTTTAGAATCATTATCTAAGGTTGTTGATCAGTTAATTGTGGGTGGTGGTATTGCCAATACCTTTATCGCAGCACAAGGCCATAATGTCGGAAAATCTTTGTACGAGAAAGACTTAGTACCTGAGGCACAACGGTTAATGGCTGCAGCCAAAGCAAAGAATGCAGAAATTCCGTTACCTGTTGATGTCGTTACCGGTCAGGAATTTAGTGCGGATACATTAGCTGAGACTAAATCTGTTGAAGCGATTAGTGATTCCGACATGGTCTTTGACGTGGGTCCTGAAACTTCAGCTATGCTGGCGGAAAAGTTAAAAGCCGCCGGGACAATCGTTTGGAATGGTCCGGTGGGGGTTTTTGAATTTGAAGCCTTTAGTAAAGGCACAGCCGCGATGGCTGACGCTATAGCGAATAGTAACGCATTTTCGATTGCAGGCGGTGGTGATACCTTGGCAGCAATTGATCAGTTCGGTATCGCTGATAAGATAAGTTATATATCTACTGGCGGGGGTGCTTTCCTTGAATTCTTGGAAGGCAAAAAGTTACCCGCAGTCGACATTTTAGAGCAGCGCGCAAAAGACGCATAAACGCACGCCGAAAACTAAGGAGAATTACATGGCCATTGTGTCACTGAGACAAGTACTCGATCACGCAGCAGAGAATGGATACGGTGTTCCTGCTTTTAACGTAAATAACTTGGAACAAATGCGTGCGATCATGCAGGCAGCGGATAAGACCAATAGTCCCGTAATCGTGCAAGCTTCGGCCGGTGCGCGTAAATATGCAGGTGCTCCATTTTTACGTCACCTTATAGAATCTGCCGTTGAAGAGTGGCCGCATATTCCTGTGGTTGTGCATCAAGATCACGGTACTTCACCTGCAGTTTGTCAGCGCTCTATCCAATTAGGCTTTAGCTCAGTCATGATGGACGGCTCGTTACTTGATGATGGTAAAACGCCCGCAGATTATGACTATAACGTGCGTGTAACCAAGCAAACGGTTGAAATGGCACACGCTTGTGGTGTCTCTGTTGAAGGTGAGTTGGGCTGTTTGGGCTCACTTGAAACGGGCGAAGCGGGTGAAGAAGACGGCGTCGGTGCCGAAGGTAAGCTATCTCATGACCAGCTACTCACTGATCCGGAAGAGGCAGCGGCTTTCGTTGCGGCAACTGATGTGGATGCGCTAGCCATCGCATGTGGCACGTCACACGGCGCATACAAGTTTACCCGCCCACCTACAGGTGACATTCTATCTATTGACCGAATCAAAGAGATCCACCGTCGTATTCCTAATACGCACCTAGTTATGCACGGTTCATCTTCGGTACCGCAAGACTGGCTTCAGATCATCAACGAGTTCGGTGGTGAGATTCCAGAGACGTATGGCGTACCGGTTGAGCAAATCAAAGAAGGCATTAAGAACGGTGTTCGCAAGGTCAATATCGACACTGATCTTCGCTTGGCATCCACGGGCGCAGTACGTCGTCATTTGGCTGAAAACCCAAGCAACTTCGATCCGCGCAAGTATTTGCAAGCGGCTACAGATGCTATGCAGAAAATCTGTGAAGATCGTTACTTGGCATTCGGTTGCGAAGGACAGGCTGACAAGATCAAGCCAATTACGTTGGAAAAAATGTTCCAACTTTACGAAGCGGGTAGTTTGAAGGCTGTTGTAAAGTAACGTAAAGTAGAGTGATTACTCATGAACGAGCCGAGTGATCGGCTCGCTTTTTAAGCGGGGTTAATGTGCGTTTATCAGTTTTATTTGCAAGTTTGCTTTTACCTTTCGGTGTCCAGGCGCAAACGTTTATGTTTGACGATGCCGAAGACATGGACACGACAACAGAAGAAGCATGGGAAGCCAGTGCTGAATTCGGTCTGTTGTTTACTACCGGTAACACCGAAACGGAGAGCTTAAAAGCTAAGCTTAATGTCGCTAAAGATATTAGGAACTGGCGTCATAAAGGTGTTTTGGATTACTACACGGCAGAGCAAGAAAACCAAGACACGGGTGAAACGACCGAAACAGCGGACCGTTTATTTCTCTCGGCTCAGTCAAACTACAAGTTTGACCCAGAGAGCAGGTCTTCGTTGTTTGTTTTTGGCTCATACGAAGAAGATGTCTACAGTGGTTATGAATATCAAAGCACTGTCGCGGTGGGTTATGGTGCACGCTATCGCTACAGTGAAAATCTGTATGCAGACTACGAAATCGGTCCTGGTTACTCGTATGTGAAGCCTGTCGATGAGAATCGCAATCCGCTTGAGGCCGAAGGCTCAGCAATTTTACGTTTGGCCGGTAGCATGACTTGGGACATTTCTGAAAACTCGCGCTTCAATGCGTTGGTCTCGTCGGAAATAGGTGAGGAAAACACTAAGAGCCGTGCCGAGGTCTCAATTTCATCAAACATCAATTCATCGCTTGCGCTGAAAGTGTCTGTTTCAGGTACGCACAACTCTGAAGTCGCCAGTGAGGATATTGAGAACTTAGATACAGAAACCGCGGTGACTATCGTCTACACGTTCTAAAAGCAAACTGATAAATGCTTAAAAAAAACCCCTTGCAGTCTTACTGGAAGGGGTTTTGTCATATTAGTGTCATATTTTTGTAGTATATTTTCCACATAACGATAATTCGTCTACTTTGGAGACTAGGCGAGTAGACAATATCGTTGCTCAGCATAGTCGAGCTGTTGAATGAACAATACATTCAACGTCTGTTTAAATCGAGGCTATATCGGTTGTTAGCGGTTTTATTTAGGGGGCGATTTCGTTACTATTCGCGCCAGCTAACATCGGCTAAAATCCAAGGACCTGTTATGTCTGTAAATTCGTTTTTAGGTGTATTCGCAAAGTCACCTATTAAACCGATGATTGAACATATCGATGAAGTACATCGTTGTGCGGAATCGTTGAAAGACTTCTTTCAAGCGGTTTATAAAGGCGACTGGGACGCTGCTGAAGAACAGCGCAAACGTATCGTAACGCTTGAACAAGCGGCGGATAAGCTAAAGCGTGATATCCGTTTAAACCTCCCCGGTGGACTCTTCATGCCTGTTGAGCGAACTGACTTGCTAGAGCTTGTGTCTCAGCAAGATCGCATCGCGAACAAGGCAAAAGATATCTCTGGTCTTATTACAGGCCGTCAATTGCAAATTCCAGCTCATTTAGTAGAAGGTTTTAACAGCTACTTAAATCGCTGTATTGACGCAGTTGCTAAAGCACGTGACACCATCGGAGAATTTGATGACCTGTTGGAAACAGGTTTTCGAGGCCGAGAGCGTACTTTGGTCGATAATTTCATTAAAGAGCTTGATGAAATCGAAGCAGATACTGACGAGCTACAAGTCAAATTGCGTCAGCAATTCCGTCAAGTTGAAAACGACATGAATCCGCTCGATGCAATGTTCTTGTATCGTATTCTCGACTGGGTAGGCGATTTAGCCGACCTATCTGAACGTGTAGGCGCACGCTTCGAATTGATGTTAGCGCGAGTCTAAACGGGAGCTCTCAATGGATATTATCAGTTCTTACGGCTTAATTCTGATTGTCATGGCCGGGATTTTCGGTTTCTTCATGGCATGGGGTGTGGGTGCAAATGACGTTGCAAACGCAATGGGAACCTCGGTAGGTTCTAAAGCACTAACCATTAAACAAGCGATTTTAATTGCAATGGTGTTTGAGTTTGCTGGCGCCTACCTAGCCGGTGGCGAGGTGACCTCAACCATTCGTAAAGGCATCATCGATTCTGCTTACTTTGTCGACCAACCCGAATTGTTGGTGTTTGGTATGATTTCTGCGTTGTTGGCCGCCGGTGTATGGCTATTGATTGCCTCTTTCCTAGGTTGGCCTGTTTCGACCACGCACTCGATTGTTGGTGCTATTGTCGGTTTTGCGGCAGTGGGTGTGAGTGTCGACGCTGTTTCGTGGGGTAAAGTAGGTGGTATCGTCGGAAGTTGGGTTATCACGCCTGCGATATCGGGCTTTATTGCCTACTTGATCTTCATGAGTGCACAAAAGCTGATCTTCGACCAAGAAAATCCATTAAAACGCGCTAAACAGTATGTACCTTTTTACATGGGGTTAGCGGGTTTTGTACTCTCACTGGTCACCATTAAGAAAGGTCTTAAGCACGTTGGCTTAGGCATGGGAACATTAGAAGGTTTTGCCTGGGCTATCGGTATTGCTGTGGTGGTATTCATTATTGGTAAAGTGGCTATTGGGCGTCTTAAGTTCAATGAATCTGCTGATAAAGACATGCACTACACGAACGTAGAAAAAGTGTTTGCGGTACTCATGGTCGTCACCGCATGTGCGATGGCGTTCGCTCACGGTTCAAACGATGTTGCTAATGCGATTGGTCCACTGGCTGCAGTCGTCAGTGTTGTCAGTAGCGGTGGCGAAATTTCCAGCCAAGCGCAGCTGGCATGGTGGATCTTGCCTCTCGGTGCATTTGGTATCGTAGCGGGTCTTGCAATGCTCGGTAAACGCGTTATTGCAACCATCGGTAAAGGCATCACGCACCTAACGCCGAGCCGCGGTTTCGCAGCAGAATTAGCTGCAGCGTCAACGGTCGTACTGGCATCAGGTACAGGTTTGCCAATCTCAACGACACAAACCCTTGTTGGTGCTGTGTTGGGTGTGGGCATGGCGCGTGGTATCGCCGCATTGAACCTAGGTGTTGTGCGCAATATCGTGGTGTCGTGGGTCGTTACCTTGCCTGCGGGTGCGATTATGTCCATCATGTTCTTCTACATGTTAAAAGGCATCTTCGCCGCTTAATCACATTATCTTCTGAGAAAAAGCTCGCCGATCGGCGAGCTTTTTTTTTTGCTTTCTTTCAAACTTTTTTCCAGTCACTATCGACTTAGTTATCAAACAATAGGCGATGGAAATTCGAGTGTTTACAAAAAGCGATAAAAAACTCGTTAGTCAAGCGCTCAAGGGTAATCAAACGGCATGGGTGGAGTTAGTAAAGCGATACGAAAAGCTCGTTTATCACTATGGCATACGCATGTTACCGAGCCCCGATGATGCGTTCGATCTCTTGCAAGATACATTTAGCAGCGTGTTTCGCAGTCTGAGTGACTGGAATCAAGACGATAAGTTTAAACCCTGGTTAATGACTATCGCGCATCGGCGCTGTGTCGAATTTTATCGACGTAGGCGCCCCGAAATAACAAGCGATGAGGCACAGCACGAGTTAGTAGATGAATCCGCTTATACACAGCCGGAGGAGCGGTTGAGCGATTCACAGCAGCAAACTGCGTTGATCAGAGCAATCAGAACCTTGCCACTACCTCAACGCATGGTGGTTGAGTTGAAATTCTTTCAACACCTTACCACTCGGGCTATCGCGAATCAGTTGCAAGAATCGGAGAATACAGTCAAATCACGGTTGTATAGTGGAGTCGAGAAGTTAAAGCGTGAGCTGGAGGTGGTTAATGGCTAATCACGACAAAAATTACGAATCAGTGTTCAGTCAGTGGCTAAACGGAGAATTGTCAGCGTCCGATGAACATGAACTGGAGGCACAATTGGCCGACCAAGCACCAGAGCTTCATGAACGCATGCAGTCGGTGCGCTGGATGCAACAGCAGGCTGATAGTTATCAAAGTAATGAGGTGCCACATTGGAACCGAGCTGCGGTTGGACCACAACCGAAGGCTCATCGTTGGGCCAACCCTTGGAGCTTTGCGGCATTTGCTTGCTCGTGTGCGGCGTTGGCCGTGTTATCTGTATTCGTGATGAAACAGCAGCTAACAGCGCAGTTTGATGCACGAGTTGCAGCGGTTGTTGATGAAAAACTAACGGTGTTTGAACAGCAACAAAATATTGCTCTTGCTAAGCAAGAGAAAACGCTAAGGGCAAACTTTAGAGAACAGCTATCAACGTCAACCGCGCAGTTGGCTACCTATATTATGGCGACCAACCGTGCCGAGCGGAAGGATGATATGAGTCAACTGGTTGAGTACGTAAATGAGACACGCAGTGAAGATCTCAACTTTTACACTGCACAATTGCGCCAAGTCGCACAGAAACCGATTCTATTAAAAGAGGAGAATCAATGATGAAACGTTGGTTACTATCACTCAGTATTGCCAGTGCGTTGATGCTACCAGCCGCATCTGCCGTTGCTCAACAAGCTGAACATCAGGGTCTTAAAAATCAAATTGAGATCTTTAAGGACATTCTTACAACCGCTGCAAAGCAGCAAGCCGGTGAGGAAAACTCGCGACTTGAAGACGTTGAGTTTACCTACCTTAAGGGACAAGGCGTGGTGTTTTTCGTTCGCTCCGCACGGATGCCGTGGCGCTTTGTTGCACCTGATGTGCCAGAGCCGCCACTGCCACCTGAA
The DNA here is from genome assembly GCF_002364475.1 of Idiomarina sp. UBA3162. Classification (NCBI taxonomy): domain Bacteria; kingdom Pseudomonadati; phylum Pseudomonadota; class Gammaproteobacteria; order Alteromonadales; family Idiomarinaceae; genus Idiomarina; species Idiomarina sp. UBA3162. The sequence continues at coordinate 27,378 of NZ_DEYI01000064.1, read as the reverse complement.
ATGCCCGAGATGAGTGGTTTTGCCAAAGATCTGCAGCTTGATCGGGTGGTAGAAGAAGGCTTGCGTACAGCGCATCGCGTGCTGAGTCAGTTCAGTGGTGAATATTCTGACGAATGGTTTGAACTAGTTGAACAAAAACGAGAGCTTGCATGGGAGGCACGGGATCTCAATCGCGAAATGCGAGACATCGAGTTTCAACGTGATATGCAGGATAAAGATGCATCGAACGAAACCATAGAACAACGCGAAAAAGAACTTGAGGCAAAGTTAGCTGAATTGAAAGAAAAGCAGGCTCAGTTAGACGTTGAGTTGGCAGAAATGAAAAAGATGTTGAAAGCGAAACAGGATAAAGTCCGCAAAGAGCGTTTACTCACTCAAGAGAAAAGTATCGAGGCGATTGAAAACGTGTTCTCCAATGTGCTCTGCGATTACGGCATTACGTTAAAATCGTTGCCCGATGATGAACAGGTTAGCTTAGTGATACGCGATGCTTCGATGAACAAAGATAAACGATTAGACAATGTATACGTTTTTGGTAAATCAGCTATTAATAGCTGCGATAGCCAGCCTGACGAACTGTTGAAGCAAGCACAAAAATATAAGTTCTAAGGGTGTTCTTTGCGTAATCTCCTTTGAGGCAGCCGTGACAGGCTGCCTTGTTTCGAGTAAAATTCGCGCACTGAAAGTAACCAGCGGATTTTATTTAACATGTCATATGCGTCAGAGGGGTTAAAAGTCAGCGACTTTAGCTTTGACTTGCCCGACGAACTCATCGCTCGATATCCACAACAACAGCGTACTGCCAGCCGAATGTTGCGAATTTCTGCTGAGCATAACCGCATTGAACACGGTCAATTCACGGATATTGTGGATCAACTAGAAGCGGGTGATTTACTCGTATTCAACGACACGCGCGTGATCCCTGCTCGTCTGTTAGGTGAGAAGACGTCGGGTGGTAAAGTTGAAGTGCTTGTTGAGCGCATGTTAGATGACAGTCGGGTTTTAGCGCATGTACGAGCCAATCGCGCACCTAAGCCAGGCGCCGAGTTTTTACTCGAAGGGGCGGTAAAAGCGACGATGTTGGCACGCCATGATGCGTTGTTTGAGCTTGAGTTTAATCATCAGGAAACCGTTCTCGAGTTACTCGAAGCCCATGGTCATATGCCCCTCCCTCCCTATATCGATCGCCCAGATGAAGAATCTGACAAAGAGCGTTATCAAACCGTTTATAACCGAGAGCCTGGTGCAGTGGCTGCTCCAACGGCAGGGCTGCATTTTGATGATGCTATTTTGCAACAGCTTAAGGATAAAGGCGTCGAATTTGGCTATGTGACTTTGCATGTTGGCGCAGGTACCTTCCAACCTGTACGTGTCGATTCGATTGAAGAGCACGTTATGCATAGCGAGTATGCCAAAGTCGACGCAAAGGTGTGCGAACAAATTAAAAAGGTGAAGCAAGCGGGAAAACGTGTAATTGCTGTAGGCACTACGTCGGTGCGTTCACTTGAGTCGGCGGCGCAAGCGACTGAAGAACTTATTGCTCCATTTTTTGATGATACGGATATCTTTATTTATCCCGGTTATGACTTTAAGGTCATTGATGGCTTGGTAACAAACTTTCATCTACCTGAATCCACCTTGATCATGTTGGTATCCGCATTTGCCGGTAAAGAATTGATTATGAACGCCTATCAACAGGCGATTGAGGAAAAATATCGCTTTTTTAGTTACGGCGATTCGATGCTAATTTTACGATAAGAATTGAGACTGTAGTAATGATGAAATTTGAATTAGATACAACGCACGGCCGAGCGCGACGTGGACGCATGGTATTTGAGCGCGGCACGGTTGAGACGCCGGCATTTATGCCCGTGGGCACATTAGGCACCATTAAAGGTATGACGCCTGAGGAAGTCGAGGCGACAGGTGCGCAGATTTGCTTAGGTAACACGTTCCACTTAATGCTACGTCCCGGCACGTCAGTGATTCAGCAGCATGGTGACCTACACGATTTTATGAACTGGGATAAACCCATTTTAACGGACTCTGGTGGCTTTCAGGTCTTTAGTTTAGGTGAATTGCGCAAAATCGATGAAGAGGGTGTGACGTTCCGTTCGCCGATCAACGGCGAGAAAATCTTGCTAACGCCGGAAAAATCCATGCAAGTTCAGCGCGAGTTGGGTTCTGATATTGTCATGATCTTTGACGAGTGCACGCCTTATCCAGCCACTCAAGCGGAGGCGCGTAAATCAATGGAGCTGTCTTTGCGTTGGGCTCAGCGTTCGAAAGATGCGCATGAAGGCAACGATGCGGCGTTATTTGGTATTATCCAAGGCGGAATGTACGAAGAACTACGTGATATCTCGTTAGAGGGACTCACGGATATCGGCTTTGATGGTTATGCGGTTGGCGGTCTTTCCGTTGGTGAGCCTAAAGAAGATATGATGCGCATCCTTGAGCATACTGCTCCGCAGATGCCTGAACACAAGCCGCGCTATTTAATGGGCGTTGGTAAACCAGAAGATTTGGTTGAGTCAGTTCGTCGCGGTATTGATATGTTTGACTGCGTGATGCCGACACGTAACGCGCGCAATGGTCACCTGTTTGTTTCTAATGGTGTGATTAAAATCCGTAATGCGGTTCATCGCAATGATACCTCACCGCTCGATGAGCAGTGTGATTGCTACACCTGTCAAAATTACTCGCGGGCGTACCTCCATCATCTAGACCGTACCAATGAAATGCTGGGTGCGCGTCTCAATACGATCCATAACTTGCATTTTTACCAACGTGTAATGCAAGGCATGCGTGATGCACTTGATGCCGGTACATTTGATGAGTATGTGGCTGCATTTTATGCTGCGCGAGGTCAATCAGTGCCAGCGTTAGATTGATCATGTAGCTTGTCGACAAATGCCCGTACCTCTTTTGAGTTGGGCTTCATTGCGAGTGCGTTAGTAGCGGCTCGCAATGCCTCACGCTCCCACATTTCAGTTTCTGCAGACTTCTCTTGATGTAACAAGGTCAGCTGGTGATAGAGTTTAGCTAACGCCAAGTGATACTTCGCCGTTCTTTCTTCAGGCACTTCGCTCTCTAAATAAGTGGTCGTTTCGAGCAACAATGCCATCATTTCCGAGCGACTCAGCAAGGGTTTAATAGCGACCAATAGCTCGGTCATTTCGGCTGCAACTGAGGTACTGTGCTGCTGTTCTTTAAAAGAATTTTTAAAGTAGTTTAATGCAATCAATGATTGTTGTTTTGCGCGTTCTAATTGATTATTTTTGATAAGTTCACGCGCATAATGGCTATGGGCAAGCGCTTGTTCTATTTTGCTACCGACTTCGAGCTCTTCGGTGCTTTTTGATGACACATTGTCGGCAAAATGGAAGTGAATCACGCCGATTGCAATCGTCGTCATGACGGCTGAAACAAGCAGCGTAATGGCGGCAGGCACGAGCCACGGAAAACGCCGGAACCGATAATCAGTTAACTGCTGTACGAGCAACTGGGCGCTACTGGTGCGATCGTTTGGATCACGGTGCAAACAATTAAGAATAATACCACGCAGCCGACGAGGGCACCGATCAGCGTAATGCTTTAATTGCTTTTTTGGTTCGTCCGAGGGGGCTTGTCCCGTTACAAGAAAAAACAACAGGGCACCGAGTCCGTATATATCAACGGCTTTTGAACGGCCCGATTCGGTCTCATTACCACGTTGTTCGGGCGCAGAAAACAGCGGACTTACCCCAAAACCTTTATGACGGTTAGATGAAGCGCGGCCGGCAATGCTTAAGTCAATTAATGTCGGTATAGACTCGTCGCTCGAATCATATTTAACAATAACATTGGTCGGATTAATATCGTTATGAATCAGGCCTTCGCTGTGCATGTGACTCACGCCCTCTGCCAACTGCACCACCAATTTGACCGCGTCGTTAATACTGAGTTGACCTGCTAGTTCAGTAACACGTGGCCCCTCGATAAGCTCCATGACCATATAGAGTGATGAATGATCTTCGGACGGCTCACCAACGTCATAAACGCCACATAAGGAAGGGTGATTAAGTTTTGCGAGTGCGCGAGCCTCGGCAACGAGTCGTTGTCGCGACAGAAAAGTAGGATTTTTGATGAACTTAATCGCGACCATGCGCTGAAGCAACTCGTCCCAAGCCTTAAAAACGACACCACTCCCGCCGCTACCCAAAAAGTCGCGGCAGCGGAAACGCTCCGGAATTGAGTACGGGAATTGTAGTCCGTTTTTATTATTGGTCGAGGCTTCGTCCAAATCAAAAGTCCTTAATCTATTTGGGGTTACCTGTTTTGAGTGTACAGACAGAAATACAAGCCGGGCAATCAGAGACGGTTACTTGACGTGTGTTATAGTCTATTGGCGTTAATTGACGTCAGAAAAATTAAATGCATGTTTAGCTTAACAATTGCTCACTTTTAGCTATGCTGACTGCATAACAATAAAAACGAAAATTATTATGTTAGATACGATAAGTCATAGAATTGTGCCCAGTTATAAGCAGAGCGTTGAAATCAGTGGCACCCTAATGGGTGAGCCGTTTGCATTTTCGGTTACGCTGTTAGGGCAACAGCACCCCCATTACCTCATCTTAGGCTTAGATCATCAAGCTCGATGGGAGATGGTATTACCCGCCGTTAAAGAATGTGAAAGCTTACGTCTTAAAATGGTCTCTGATGAGGGTGAACTGATAGCCGCGCGTGTTCGCCTTATTCATGCTAGCCATTTTCCTGAAAAGCTATTATTCGTCAGTTATCCCGAACACGGTGTTGTTCGACCTTTACGGCACTCTCCACGTATTGTTGCTGACCACCCGGCCCAATTGCAGGTAGCGAACTACTTTCCTTTTATTAATGGAAAGGTCGTTGATATTGGGCGAGGTGGCGTTGGTTTTGAAACGCACCAACAGTTACCCAGTTTAATGAGTGACCTTCAGGATCGCGATGTTAAGTTACACTTAAGTCACGACGACACCCATGATTTTGAATTGAGTGGGCGTATCCGATTATTAAAAGAGCATCGTCCCAACGTATGGCATGTTGGCATTAAATGTGAGCTCAGTTCAGCGGAGTGTGAGTCCATCCTACTGCGCTTAGCAACTCATCGTAACGCGATCGATCGTGTGATCAAAAATGATCATTCCCATGAATCGTGTTCGAATAACACTTTACAAGTTTAGTTTCACTCGGTACAATTCACCACCAATTGAACCCTAGCGGTTATTTTTTAAACAACATAGATAATTTTTTCCGAGGTGATGTTTTAATGCCAGTCGTTAAAGTGAAAGAAAACGAGCCGTTTGACGTAGCACTGCGTCGCTTTAAGCGCTCTTGTGAAAAAGCAGGTGTTCTGTCTGAAGTTCGTCGTCGCGAACATTATGAAAAACCAACAGCAGAACGTAAGCGCAAAAAAGCTGCAGCAGTTAAGCGTCATGCCAAGAAATTGGCTCGCGAAAACGCGCGTCGCACTCGTTTGTACTAAGATACACGAGTAGCAGACAGCGATATTCACTTTTCGCAGCTTGCACTTAAACTTAATTCGTTAAGTTACGTGTTGGAAGCCGTGTCCTACGAGACGCGGCTTTCGTGTTTGTAGACGAAGATAAAAGATAAGTTGAGGGCATGGCAGGACTCATTCCGAAAAGCTTCATCCACGACCTACTTGAACGAGCTGATATCGTCGAAGTAGTGGATAGCCGTGTACCTCTGAAAAAAGCAGGTAAGAACCATCAGGCCTGTTGCCCCTTTCATAATGAAAAAACACCTTCGTTTACAGTCAGTGCAGACAAGCAGTTCTATCACTGCTTTGGGTGTGGAGCACATGGTAATGCGATCGACTTCATTATGGAGTTTGATGGCTTAAACTTTCCAGATGCAATCGAAGAGTTAGCGTCCAGTCTGGGTGTGCAAGTTCCTCGAGAAGAAGGTCAAGACCCGCAGAAACAGCATCAACAACAGGCACAACTGAAGAACGATACAGAGCTGATGGCGCAAACAACGCGTTTTTTTCAGCACCAATTGAAGCACCACGCTAACTCAGAAAAAGTGATTAATTATTTAAAGCAGCGTGGCCTTTCGGGGGATATCGTCAAACGCTTTCAAATTGGCTACGCCCCTGATGCTTGGGATGGTCTTCTAAGTGCGCTCGGTAGCCAGTCGCGCGCAAGACAGCAATTAATCGATCTCAAGTTAGTGAATGTTAATGATCAGGGACGAAAATTTGATTTTTTCCGCGATCGTGTGATGTTCCCTATTCATGATAGACGCGGTCGCGTTGTTGGTTTTGGCGGGCGTGTTATCGATAGCGATGGTCCGAAATATCTTAACTCGCCTGAGACACGGCTGTTTCACAAAGGACAAGAGCTTTACGGCTTTTGGAATATGCAGCAGCAGCTGCGTCGACCTGAACAAATTTGTATTGTGGAAGGTTACATGGATGTGGTCGCGCTCGCGCAAGCAGGGATCGATTATGCGGTAGCATCACTCGGAACCGCGACTACCACTGAACAATTACAGCGTTTGTTCCGTACATCAAATAGAGTGGTGTGCTGTTATGACGGTGACCGAGCAGGGCGCGATGCGGCATGGCGGGCGCTAGAAAATGCACTGCCACTATTAAAAGATGGCATTGACCTGAGTTTCTTATTTTTACCGGAGGGTGACGACCCCGACTCAGTTGTTCAGCGGGATGGAAAAGAGGGCTTTGAGCGCTATTTGAAAGAGGCTAAATCGTTTGTCGATTACTTCTTTGAACACCTCGCTGAAGATGTGGATGTGAACACGGAGTCAGGTCGCTCGGCTTTACTGAGCGAAGCTAAGCCGCGCATTGAACGCATTGCCAGTGATTTTTATCGTGAGTCACTGATGCAAAAGCTGGCGCAATTACTGAGACGAGAAACATCGCAGTTGGAACGCTATGTTGACACACCACAACAACGTAAGGCGAAGCCTGAAGCGATAAAAATGACGCCTTTGCGGCGCGCTGTTGCATTGATCGTCCAGTATCCTCAGCTCGCGAAGGCAGTGCCCGTTAAAACTGAGCTGGGTGAGTTAAAACTGCCAGGCATGGATTTATTTATGGCGTTGCATCAACAGTGCAACGAACGCGACATGACCACTGCGCAAGTGTTAGAGCATTGGCGTGACACGCCCTATCAAAAGGCGTTAGAGAAGCTGGCCGTTTGGCAGCATGGTCTTGATGAACACAATATGGAGCAGGAGTTTAAGGATATCTTTGTTTATTTAATTGACCAATATGTTGAACAAAGAGCCGATGAACTCCTCAAAAAGGGACAACAAGCGCCCTTGAATAAAGCGGAAAAGCAAGAATATTTAATGCTGGTGAAGCATTTAAGAACACGTAACTGACTCGGCTATAATCAGCGTTTTGGTAGCTTAAAATTAGCCATTATGCTATAGTTTAAGGTCATTTTGGGTACTCTCGTAGAAAGTGACAGGTGGAATCTCTGTATGCAGCAGAATCGGCAATCACAGTTAAAAGTTCTCATTGCAAAAGGCAAAGAGCAAGGTTTTCTTACGTTTGCGGAAGTGAACGACCACTTACCGCAGGAAATCGTTGATTCCGATCAAATAGAAGACATCATTCGCATGATAAATGACATGGGTATCCGTGTCTTTGAAAGTGCGCCTGATGCAGATGATTTGATGATGTCCGAAAGTGCGGCGGACGAGGACGCGGCGGAAGAAGCTGCACAAGCACTTGCTACTGTGGATGGCGAGATAGGCCGAACCACGGACCCGGTACGCATGTACATGCGTGAAATGGGTACTGTTGAGCTTTTAACGCGTGAGGGCGAGATTGACATCGCTAAGCGTATCGAAGAAGGCATCAATCAAGTTCAATGTTCTGTTGCTGAGTACCCCGAAGCAATTAATTTCTTGCTGGAGCAATGGGATTCTTACGAAGCTGAAGAGTTACGACTGACAGAAATCATTGTCGGCTTTATTGATCCCGATGAGGTCGATGAAGCGCCCGTCAGTGCAACCCACGTGGGCTCCGAGCTTTCTAATGAAGAGCTCGAAGATGAGGACGACGATGAAGACGACGACGATGATGAGGACGAAAACGATAGCGGTATCGATCCTGAATTCGCACGTCAAAAGTTCACTGAATTGCGTGAGCAGTATGATGCGACACGTCAGGCAATTACCAAACACGGTCGTGAACATCCAAGTGCGCGCGTCGAAATTGATAAGCTCAGTGACCTGTTCAAGCAGTTCCGTTTAGTACCTAAACAGTTTGATCGCTTGGTGCAAGATATGCGTGCCATGATGCAGCGTGTTCGTGTACAGGAACGCCTCGTCATGAAAGCGGCCGTCGAGCAAGCCGGTATGCCTAAGCGTGCTTTCATGAAAGCATTTGCGGGCAATGAAAACAGCTTAGCGTGGGTCGACGAACAGATTTCTGCCGGTGTCGACTACGCATCAACATTGCAAGAAGCACGCGTTGAAATTGAACGTTGCGTGACCAAATTAAATGAGATCGAAAAGGAAACCGGTCTTACCATTGCCAAAGTTAAAGACATTAATCGCCGCATGTCGATTGGTGAAGCAAAAGCACGTCGAGCCAAGAAAGAAATGGTTGAGGCGAACCTGCGCTTGGTTATCTCGATTGCCAAGAAATACACGAACCGCGGTCTACAATTCCTTGATTTAATTCAAGAAGGTAACATTGGATTGATGAAGGCGGTCGATAAATTTGAATACCGTCGCGGTTACAAATTTTCGACTTACGCTACTTGGTGGATACGTCAGGCGATTACGCGTTCAATTGCCGACCAAGCGCGTACGATCCGTATTCCAGTGCACATGATTGA
>NZ_DEYI01000064.1:5748-18345 GCF_002364475.1 Idiomarina sp. UBA3162 | reverse complement strand
TTTTTAGATCTTATTCAAGAGGGTAACATTGGTTTGATGAAGGCGGTTGATAAATTTGAGTACCGTCGTGGCTACAAGTTTTCGACTTACGCTACCTGGTGGATACGTCAGGCGATTACACGTTCGATTGCCGACCAAGCGCGTACGATCCGTATTCCAGTGCACATGATTGAGACGATTAATAAGCTTAATCGTATCTCGCGTCAGATGTTGCAAGAGATGGGGCGTGAGCCTTTACCAGAAGAGCTGGCTGAACGCATGGCGATGCCAGAAGATAAAATTCGTAAGGTTCTTAAGATTGCGAAAGAGCCCATCTCGATGGAAACCCCAATTGGTGATGATGAAGCTTCGCACTTGGGCGACTTTATTGAGGATAATACCCTTGATTTGCCGATTGACTCAGCGACCTCAGAGAGCTTGCGTAACTCAGTACGCGATGTACTTGGTGGCTTGACCGCGCGTGAGGCAAAAGTATTGCGTATGCGTTTCGGCATTGATATGAATACCGACCACACATTGGAAGAAGTGGGCAAACAATTTGATGTAACGCGTGAGCGTATACGTCAGATTGAAGCAAAGGCATTGCGTAAGTTGCGTCATCCAAGCCGTTCAGAGCAACTTAAATCGTTTTTGGATGAGTAACCGTATGTAATCACTCAGGCTCGATTTGAGTGACTCTGTTACTAAGAAAGGAGGCAGTATGGGAATTAATCGTGAACATTGGCCAAAACGGATTATAGACTCGCATCTTCATATTTATGATGAAGCGTTTCCGTTGATTGAAAACCAAGGTCACATCCCAAAGCCTTTTTACATTGACGACTATAACCGCCTTGTAACGGGTATGCCTGTTGAGGGCGGCGTCATTGTTTCAGGTTCCTTTCAGGGATTCGAGCAGCGTTATTTGAAAGCCGCGCTCGGAAACCTGGGTGATAATTATGTGGGTATTACCCAATTACCGGGTAGTGTCAGCGATGAAAAAATTCAGCAACTTAATGAACACCGGATTCGCGGCGTTCGCGTCAACCTAAAGCGCGGCGTTCACCGTGATATTGAAGGTATCGTCGAATTCGGTCGTCGTATTTGGGATTTAGCCGGATGGCATTTAGAGATTTATGTCGATAGCCGCGAGCTCGATGACATGGTGCCAACGTTATTGAAACTGCCAAAGTTGAGCGTCGATCATTTGGGTATGGCAAAATCAGGCTTATCTCAAGTTCGCCGATTAGCTGAAGGCGGTGTTAATATTAAAGCGAGTGGCTTCGGGCGTACGGAAGTGAACATTACTGAAGCTATCAAAACCCTGTATAAGACGAACCCAGACTGCCTGATGTTTGGTACAGACTTACCAGGGACGCGCAGTAACCGTGGGTTCGAACCAAGTGATATCGATACCATTGTCGAAGCACTTGATGATTCTGAAGCAACCGATAAAGTATTCTATCAAAACGCCAAAGAGTTCTATAAACTACCCTAAGGTGTTTTAATTTTTAGATAAGGTGGCGCGTGTATTCGCTCTCCTCAATAAGTAACCAGAATCGATTGATGGCGATGATTATCATCGCCATCGCTATTTTCGGTATTGGTCTAACATTTTGGTATTCGCCGGCGCAGCTGATTAATCGTTCTTCGGAAGGTTTAACCGCCAGTTGTGACCACGTGATCACTGAGGTTGCGCAACTTTATCCCTCGGGCGCAGAGCCCCACTATCAAGTCAATAATCCCGACTTACTTCAACAGGTCATGTACCGAGAGACCGGCAAAATACAGGGTGTTGAAGGCGGTTACTGGCACGTAGCCAGTGAGTTCTTTGGTTATGCCTTTCCTACTTATGTCGGCTCTAGTATTAAAACGGATGTACCACAATCCGAAATGGCTCTACTCAGCGCACTGTCCCGGCAAGCGGTTGATGAATCGAATACATTGACGTCTGTGCGGCAGTCCGAAGATGCAGCAGTGATTACCGTCGCGTGTCCCATTAACACTCATCGTGGTTTAGCCGCTTGGTTAATGAAGCGTACTTCATTGCTACCGAACACTTTGGTTTGGTTATCGTTTGGTATCTTTGGTGTGCTTGCCGTGCTGGGAACGATGCTGTTGGTGTTCAACCGGAACTTTGAGAAAGGTTGGCTGACAGAGCGTGAGAAGTTAACTGAGCAGCTGAACGATGAAACTGCACCTGTTCCCACTACAACGGTTATCAATGACGTCCAGCCATTTCTGTTGCTGCTATATCAGGCACGTCAAAAGCGACATAATGCCGAACGAGCGATCAACTCACTCGAAGCGAAGCTGGGCCAAATAAATGAGCTGTCTGTTGTTGGACGCGCTGCGCTGGCATTCGCGGAAGAACTCCGTGGTCGTATTGAGCAATTACAACGCGATGTCACTGCGGTTGTGACGGATACGTCGACGCTTCAATTTGAGAAGCTACAGCGCGAACTCGACGCGGCTGAGTATCTTTGCCAAGCACTTGCGCAGATTGATGTGCGCCATAAAAAGCAGGGGCCTGTCGCAGAAGTTCATATGAACCGGTGGACGCGCGCTTTAGCCGATTTTCATCAACAACGACACGCGAACGATAGGCAGACCATAGCGGCGGTGTGCGATGGTGATATCACGATAAGTACAAACCCGCTCCTGCTGCGCTTTACACTCGATATTCTTATTCTTCACTCGTTGAAATTCGGGCCACAAGAAGGGGAAATATTTATTCGCGCGGCTAAGCAGGATGACCACATGATTCTAGAAATGGTCGACGAAAACCCTAGTGTGAAGCGTAACGTCGAACAAAACCTATTTAGGTTTGACGATGTTATGCCGGAGCAATACGGTGATGGATTACGTCTAGTTAAAGATCTTGTCAGCAGCTTGAAGGGGTCGATTGAATTTCAATCAAACGGCGAAATCTCTCGATTTATCTTAAAGATACCGATGACAAGCTAGCAAAAAGTTCGTATAATTTGCGCCGCTTTCTAAGCAACTCTCTTCTAAAATGGCCCCTTAGCTCAGTGGTTAGAGCACCCGACTCATAATCGGTTGGTCCGCAGTTCAAATCTGCGAGGGGCCACCATTTATCTATAAGTCAGTTCTTGTGTTTATGGCTATGTGAGATCTAATCCGTCACGCCGCTACTTGGTCCATTTGCTCACCGCCAATCTCCTATGGCATCCTAAATATCCACGCCACTTCAGTGATGGGAGGCGAGTTATGGGATTTCGTCTACATGCACCTATGCGGTTGGCCTTTCCAGGCAAGTGGGTCGCACGCAGCACGCTGTTGGTTGCGTTTGCTGCGATATGCTGGGGGATTTCAGGTGGCATGGGTGCCATATTGCTCAAGGAGGGCTGGAGTGCGACGACGGTTGCGCTATGTCGTGGCATATTCGGGTTTGCTTTTGTCGGTGTGTGGTTGATTTTTGCGCGGCGTGATATCGGGCGTTTAAATCGGACGTTCTGGTTTTGGTCGATTGTTGCCGGGTTAGGTGTCGCGGGTAACTTCTCGTTTTATTTCATGAGCATTGCCGAAGGTAGTGTTACAGTTGCTGCAACACTGATGTATTGTGCACCGGTGTTTATTTTCCTAATTTCTTTCCTGCTCGGACTTGAAACACCCTCTTGGTCTAAAGGATTAGCTATCTTATTTGTCGTTGTGGGTATTGTGTTGCTGACCGAAGCTTACGCGCTCAATATGGGAAAGGTGAGTGGGGTAGCCGTGATCATGGGGTTACTATCCGGTGCGTCTTACACTGTGTTTGTCTTTGGCTTCAAATATGCCACGCCTCATGGTAGCCCGCAGGCGGTGCTGACGGTTGCTTTTGCTGTACTATCTCTGGTTTTAGCTTTGCTGATCGATTTTGCTGAGATAAAGCAGGTCGCTTCGCCATTGTCTTTATCGCTATTATTAGCTATTGGGATTTTGGGAGGCGGAGTCTCGTTCATTTGTTATGTTGTCGGTCTTAACTATACCGCGCCGGGTAGCGCTTCGATTTTAGCGATGGCCGAGCCCATCACAGCCTCGTTATTTGGCGTTTTATTTTTGGGCGAAATGTTAGCTTGGGTTCAAGTGCTTGGCGTCGCACTGATATTAAGTTCTGTCACTGTGCTGAGCATCGAGTCGAGTCGCAGACGATCCGTTGTACAGTGATAACAGCGACTCGATGACCCAACCGCTGTTATCAACAATATTAGTCGTTTACACCCAGTGCGCCACCACGGCCGAGGCCTCCCGCAATATCTTGCGCACGGTAACTTTTTAATGCTTTGACCATATTGTTATACGAGTCCATGAATGCGGCTGAAATAACCTTTCCTTCAGGTGTATCGGTATAGCCACCAACACCTGCGAGCAGGCCTGAGAAAACGCCACCAAAGGCACTGAAGTCCCAATTCTTAGCGTTACCTGCTGCTGCCGATACTTGTACACCAGAGCGGTTATCAACCAGCAGCAATGTGGTCGCTGCTTCATTACTCGAGAGCCCTCCGGCAACTACGCCAACCCAACCGCCCAATAAGCCACCTACATTTTGTGTCCCACTCTCGGAGAATTGAATGGAGGGGCTGACCGTGTAGTCTGCGGCAACCAGTTGACCTTTGCCAAAGTTACTTTGCTGGCGTAGTTCGCCGCTTTCCATGAGGGCGCGTTCGGTCTGAAGTGCTTGCATTGCTTTTCCTCGTTCAACGATAACGAAGCAATTTGACTGTTGAATCATGACACGTATGAGCGGTACGGTTGTGCCCAGCTTGGGATACATGCGGCGATAGTCATACCACCAATTTTCGTTTGTGTCTTCGTAAATAGAGAGTGTTCCTAGCGGTGCTTCACAGCGCTCGAGCGCTTTGTTTTCACCCTGGCTTTGCGCTCCGCCGGCAGCTCCCGTAATGGTGTTTCCAGAACTGCCGCCTAAACTGGGATTGGTACTGACACACGCGGTTAAAGACACGCTAAAAATGCAAGCAATAAGAGATTGATTAAGTTGATTTTTCATGACCTGACGACTGTTGTGATAATTGACAGGTTAATTTTGGTAATTAAGGAAAAAGGTACAACTCGAGTAGGATGACTTTGAAGTCAGAAATCACGGAAGAATGGGTATACTATGAGGTATATTAGGGCTCAGTGAGATTGACTGAGCCCGACAATGTGCTACTTAAAATGAGTAGCGCACAGACAGACCAAGGGTGTCGAAAGCGTCGAATGAGTCAGCTTGAAGAGCCACTGAGAGTCTATCGGTTGCGTAGAAACGTGTTGTTATGCGCATGGTATCCTGTGTGTTGTCGAATACGTCGGCCATACCGATATTGAAATCGACCTCGAACCAACTGGTTATGCGAGCGCGCGCACCTATGGCTGCGTGCCAACCAGTATCGTCATTGTCAAAACTGTTTTGCGGCATTGTCAGTTCAGATTTATAGTTTGCTACACCGGCTTTGGCATATACATCAAGCATGTTGTATTGGAGTACTTTATAGCCAACGTCAGCAAAAAGTAGCTTGTTGTTCAAGTCTACATTGCCCTCGCCGTCATTTTCCAAGCTGCGATAGTCGGCACTGATAAAAAATCGATCGGTCAGTGATTTTTCGAATTCTAGTAGATAACCATCGTTATAACTTGACTCGTGAGCGTAGCCAGCGCCAATAAAGTCATAATTAGGCTTTTCATCGGCATTCTGTGCAAGCGCAACGTTAGAAAAAAGCACCATCGAAGCAAGTGCGGAAGAAGCTAAAAGTTGTTTCATTATGAACATCCTGTTGGGTAGATTTTAAATTGTTATACCTCATGTCATATTAAAATGTAAATGAATAATGGCTAATAAATGTAACATTTAATTGCAATCAACAAAAAAGCCGGCTTAATGAAGCCGGCTCGGTTGACAGTTGAGACCACCTAGCGTGTTGTAGCAACGCGCGCTCGAGCAGCATGCAGTTTTTTATAACTTTCAATCAAGCGCAAGTGACGATCGAGCCCGGTTAAATTCATGTCGGTGGGTGTCAAACCATGAAAACGCACATTTCCATCGACGGAACCTTCGACTGCATCCATGGTTTTATCGCCGAACATGCGGCGGAAGTTATAAATAAAGTCGCTACGCTCGAGTTCTTCGTCGAGTTCGACCTCAAGTAGGGCTTCCACGGCGCGATAGAATAAAACGCGTTCAACGGTGTTGTCGTTGTATTGTAGGAACATTTCCACATGCTCTAAAGCGAGCGCATGTTCGCCTAAAGCAAGGTAGATAAGCAATTTAAGCTCTAGGATCGTGAGCTGACCCCACACAGTATTTTCATCAAACTCAATACCGATCAGCGTGATGATGTCCATGTAATTATCAAGCTGGCTTTCTTCTAAACGGTCGACTAAATCGGCAAGGGCATCATCACCGAGACGGTGAAGGTTTAAAATATCTTCGCGGAACTGCAGTGCCACGTTGGTGTTATCCCAGATCAAATCTTCTACAGGATACACTTCTGAATAACCCGGCACGAGGATACGACATGCCGGTGCACCCAGTTCGTCATAAACGGCGACATAGGCTTCTTTGCCTAAATCAGAAAGAATCCCAAACAGGGTGTTCACTTCCTCATGATTTGAGCCGGAAAAGTCCCAGTCGACGAATTCATATTCTGAACGTGCGCTGAAGAAACGCCACGACACCACACCTGATGAGTCGATAAAGTGTTCAACGAAGTTGTTAGGTTCGGTGACAGCCATTTGATTAAAAGTTGGCGCAGGTAAGTCGTTTAATCCTTCAAAGCTACGACCTTGTAAAAGCTCGGTGAGACTGCGCTCAAGGGCAATTTCTAAGTTGGGGTGCGCGCCAAATGAGGCAAACACACCACCGGTGCGAGGGTTCATCAGAGTGACACAGGCTACAGGAAATTGACCGCCTAGCGAGGCGTCTTTTACTAATACGGGATAGCCTTGCTCTTCTAGCCCCTTGATGCCCTCAACAAGTTTGGGAAAGCGCTCAAGAACGGTGTCCGGTACGTCAGGCAATGCAATTTCATTTTCGATAATTTCGCGTTTGACGGCACGTTCGAATATTTCCGATAGGCATTGAACAACCGCTTCGTCGAGCGTATTACCGGCGCTCATGCCGTTACTTAAGTACAGGTTTTCGATTAAGTTAGAAGGGAAGTACACCGTCTCACCATCCGAATGGCGCTTAAACGGGAGCGCACAGATACCGCGCTCGATGTTACCGGAGTTGGTGTCGATTAAATTGGAGCCAGCTAACTCGTTTTCAGGGTCATAAATAGCACGTGTATAGTCGTCTAAAATGCCGCTAGGTAGGCTGTCGTCGTCGGTGAGCTCAAACCACCGTTCGTTGGGGTAGTGAACAAACTCGCTTTGCGCAATCTCTTCACCAAAATACTGGTCGTTATAAAAGAAGTTGCAGTTGAGGCGTTCAATGAACTCACCTAACGCAGAGCATAAGGCCGCTTCTTTTGTCGCACCTTTGCCATTAGTAAAGCACATCGGTGATGCAGCATCACGTACATGCAGAGACCACACGTTAGGCACGATATTACGCCAAGAAGCGATCTCGATTTTCATACCCAAGTCAGCCAGTATTTGAGTCATGTTGGCGATGGTTTGCTCTAGGGGTAAATCTTTGCCTTTGATAAAAGTCGTATGCTCGCCGTTAGGCGCCCCCATTAAGAGTGCTTGAGCGCTATCGTCGAGGTTGTCGACGGCCTCAATCTGAAAATCAGGTTCAGTTTGAACCACACGTTTGACAGTACAACGCTCGACGGCTCTGAGAATACCTTGGCGGTCTTTGTCCGAAATATCCTCTGGGAGTTCGACCTGAATTTTAAAGATCTGGTTATAGCGGTCTTCGGGATCGACGATATTGTTTTGCGATAAACGAATATTCTCCGTCGGAATATCGCGCGCATTACAATACAAGCGAATGAAGTATGCGGCGCATAAGGCTGATGATGCGAGAAAGTAGTCGAATGGGCTAGGCGCAGAGCCGTCGCCTTTATAACGAATAGGCTGATCGGCAATAACAGTGAAATCGTCAAACTTAGCTTCGAGTTTGAGATTTTCTAAAAAATTAACTTTGATTTCCATAGCGCTTCGACCTGATTGGCTTAAGTGATAAAACAAAGCCGCCATTATCGCGTTTTTTATTTCCTACGTCATGGTGAAAGTCATGAAATTTTCAGATATTTCCTAATGCACGGCGCTAGCGAATGCGATACACTGATAACAAAATAATTACAATAATTTCTGATAATAAACGCGAGACAAAATATGAGTAAAAAAGCACTTTTGGGTGGCGCAGTTATCGTTGCGGCCGCATTTGCTGTGAGCCCATACTTTACAGGAAGCGCACTAGAAACGAACTTTAAGAAGCAAGTCGCTGCGCTCGATGCGCAACCTGCTTACGCTGCTGAAGTTGTTAGTTACGAAAAAGGGTACTTTACTTCATCAGCGGTGGTGCGTGTAACCATCGATCTAGCGAGTATGGCTGCTGACAATGATGAATTGCCAGAAACCATTGAAGCAGAGCTCGATTTCTCGGCACAGCATGGCTTGTTGTTGACTCAATACAGCCCAGGTGTTGGTCTGGCGGCGTGGAAACTGAGCCTTGATGGCAACGATTTACAGGAATACGTTGAGTGGGAAGACGGTACACCAATTTATCAAATGACGGGCTCAGTCGGGCTATTCGGTGGAGCTGATTATCATGACTGGATGCCAGAACTGACTGCTGCCGAAAACGCAGACGGTGTAGCATTCAATTTCTCTGGTTATGAAGGGCACGGAACAGTTGAGCAAGAGCGAGTGGTTTATACAGGTGGCTTTAAGGATATGACGCTCTCTGTTGGTGACCAAGCACGGTTTAAAATGTCAGACCTCAATTTACAGGTTGATGCGCAAGCGTCATTAGCGAGCCTTTTGGCCGGAAGCGTTTATGGTGGTGATTCATCTTTCTCGATTAAAGAGGTTTCTTTTGAAGATGTTGAAATGACTCAACCGTTGATTTTGAGTAACTACCAGCTAACCAGTACATCAACTATTGATGAAGAGCAAAATACGGCGAGTATCGTAATTAAGCAGGGACTCGAGTCTGTTTCCTCTGAGTCGTTTACTGCAAATGACCTCGTGTTCAATATGTCGATGGATGATCTTGATATCAGTGTGCTTGAAGCATTTCAACAGTTTGCTTCAGCGCAAGATGGAACGGACCCTGCTAAATTACTCGAACAACAAAGTGAATTTTTTATTCAGCAGCTACCTAAAATTATCGACGACAATCCGAGCTTTAAGATCGACCAGCTGAGCGCTTCCCTTGAACAGGGCGACATGAACGCTGATATGTTTATGCAGCTTGCTGATATCGAGCAATTGCCCGATCCGATTGATGACCAAGCGTTCTGGTTCTCACATGTAAATAGTGAAGCCAATATGCGTATCGAAAAGCCTGTTGCGTTATGGTTAGCGCAAAAGCAAATCCTTATGCAGTTACGGACACAGTTGCCACCGGCACAGCAGGATCCTGTACAAATGCAGCAGATTGCTGAGCAGCAAGCACCTTTGGTTATCTCTACCTTTATGCAACAAGGTTTCTTGACAGAACAAGAAGACGCTTATGTGACAAAGGTTACGCTTAAGGACGGCAAGTTTGTTTTAAATGGAACTGAGCTGCCTGTTTTACAAGCGTTGCAACAGCAGTAAAAAGGATAAGGGAGTCTATTGCGGATCATCACTTCTTTTTAGATTTGCGTGGCATTTAATTAAATTGTCATAAATCCGAAACGAAGTTGTCACCGTAGGTATTGATAATTGCAGTCGTTTTCTGGTGAACACCAGATAACAGATTTATACTCCCTGGATATATTTTGCCCCGAGCTTTTACTCGGGGCTTTTTCTTTTCTAGCCAATTTTATCTTGTGTTTTAGTTTCAAAATCTTCAGCGCTGTGGCGTTCATGCAGCTGCTCTTCTGGTTCGCCCCAGGTTTTATTGACCATACGACCGCGTTTAACTGCAGGGCGTTGTGATAGCTGTTCTGCCCAGCGCTGCACGTTTTTATAGGTGTGCGCTTGAATAAACTCAGCAGCCTCATAGACTTCGTTGCGAACCAACGCACCGTACCACGGAAATATGGCCATATCTGCGATGCTGTATTCGTCCCCTGCAACAAACTCATGATTGGCAAGTTGCTTATCGAGCACATCTAATTGACGTTTGATCTCCATGGTAAAGCGGTTGATTGGGTACTCTAACTTCTCGTCAGCATAAGCATAAAAATGACCAAAGCCTCCGCCTAGCAAAGGCGCGCTGCCCATTTGCCAGAACAGCCAGTTTAGACATTCAGTACGTGCAGCGGGCGTGGTTGGCAGAAAGTGACCAAATTTTTCCGCAAGATACAGCAGAATAGAGCCAGACTCGAACACGCGTGTGCCCGGTTCGGTACTGTTATCCAGCAGAGCGGGTATTTTTGAGTTTGGGTTAACTTCAACAAATCCGCTCGAGAACTGCTCTCCCTCTAATATGTTAATAAGATAGGCATCGTAATCGGCTTCTTTAACGCCGGCCTCAAGGAGTTCTTCAAGTAGGATAGTTACTTTTTGTCCATTGGGTGTTGCCAGGGAATAGAGTTGAAGATCATGTTCCCCTTTGGGCAGTGGCTGCTCGTGAGTCGCACCAGAAACTGGGCGGTTAATGTTGGCGAATTTACCACCGTTACCGGGTTCCCACTCCCATACTTTGGGTGGGACGTAAGCATTATTCGACATAAAAGTTCCTCTATTGGTTGGGTACAACGCGTCTAAAAGATACCAAAGTTAGCTCAGCTTGGATTTGCCTCGGCGAGGAATTTTTTAGGGTAGGGTGTAAAATAATCAGGGCGCTGGCGCGCCCTGAACACGTTATAGAGGCAGTACTTCGATGACGGCTGAATAGTTACCTAATCTCACCATCGCTGGCGCTTTTGCGCGATCGTCTTTATATTCAACTTCGATAAAGTACATGCCGGGTGCATCGAAGCTCACTTCAAAAACGCCTTCCGCGTTTGTGGTAAAGCGCATCGGCTCACTATTGTCACGATATTTCTCGCCTTGTCGTACAAGGGTCACCTGTGCATCTTGAGCCGGTTCGCCATCGAATAAGAAACCCAGTGATACTGGTTCCCCGGTATAGAGATCGTTGGGGTGGGTTTTGCCATTAAGTTCAAGCCCGTTACCACTCGGTCCAATGACCTCTTGACTGGGCGCACCTGCGGTAACAAATACCTCAACGCGACGAGCACTATCAAAGACTTTTAAATCTTTTGCATTTTTAGGGACATGTTGTTGAAAGCCCTCAATTGTGCCTATTTCGCCACGCCCCGGCCAACGCTGACGGTTACCTTGTTCATCCTGCCAGCTTGCTTGCAGACTACGGCTATTCATACTGACTTCATAGGTACCCGGTTGCGTAAGCTGAAGGTCAAAAACACTTCGGTATTTTAGTTTCGCTTGATTTTGCAACGTAATAGGCTGACCGTCTGGATTGTAAGCCGTCAGGCGATCTAAAGGCATCGCAAAATGATCAGGGTTAAAAATGCCGTTAGCGATAGCGGCATCAAAAGTGACCCATTCATCTTGACCGGATACTGTGGTCGTGTTCGGTTTTATCCATAAGCGATGGGCGCTGACCGAAAGGCTCGCGGTTAGTAACACGCCCATAAGCAATAGCTGTGTGGTTTTATGTTTAATCATTTTAAGGCTCCAGAGTAAGTTTTACAGTACCGAGCTCACTATTACCTTGCTCGGTGTGTTGCAGTGATGTGTTTAATGGCCATTGGAAGTCAAATTGCAGTACCTCGCGTCCACCGAGTTCACGCGCTGCTTCGATATACAAGGTGTAAGATTGCGAAGGGCGTTGGCTGATAATCTGAGTCAGTGGCTTGAGGTCGATTCGATGTGAACCCGGTTGTCGGGTTGCGCCAGAGACCCCATCGACTGGCATACTCAAAAAGCGGCCGCTGCGGCGCCACCATAAGCGCATATCTTTAAGCCACTTTTCACCTTCTTTGTCGGCAAGTTGGGTGTCGTACCAGATAGCGACGTCAGTGACTTTCTTGCGCTCACTGTCCATCAGCCACACCGCGAGATAAGGTGGGTGATATTCAGCGACTGCAAGACGCGGTAACTCAACCTTAAGTTCATTGGCGGAACCATGGTTTGGAATCAAAAGTAATACAGGTATGAGTAGACCTGCGGCAACCAGAGGCCAGGTAGTTTTACGACCCTTCGCGTATTTTTTTAAAAGCAACAAGCCGGTTACTGAGAATAAAATGGCAGCGAGCGCGAATACATCGATAAAAAGCGTCCATATAAAGTGGGTATTGCGGCCTTTGTGCAAATCGTTGAGATAAGCAATCCAACCACGGTCCGTGGTTTCTTGATAAAAGGTATGTAACTCGCGATCGACTGAAAACCAGCGGTCACCCCCCGCACGCGGTAACGATACGTACATTTCGAACTCGCTCCATTGAATGTTGAGTGTTTTAGGTAATGGGTTATCTGTGGTGCTTTGATACCATTGACGAAACGCCTGACTAATCGGTCGCTCGGCATTTAAACCCGCCATAATGGCGGGGA
>NZ_DEYI01000064.1:0-5431 GCF_002364475.1 Idiomarina sp. UBA3162 | reverse complement strand
CCCGCCATAATGGCGGGGGGAACGTCAGCCTCTATTTGAGTGATTTCAGCATCACCCTCAAACACGGTGGGATGGTTGAGGGTGATACCTGTTACCGAAAAGAGCAGCATGCCGACCAAACAAACCGCGGAACTAACCCAATGCCAGTTTTTAATATTCCAAAATTGACGAGCGCGCATCGATTAAAAAGTCCAGCCGAGAGAGACCCACAGACGGCGTCCATCCTCAATATAACCGTATTCTTCCACACCAATTTGTTTATCGAATAAGTTATAAATGCCAGCTCCGACCTTAATATCGGGTGTGAGGAAGTAATTGATGCCTAAATCAGTCAACGTATATGAGGGGGCAATCAGTGAACCGCTCGAAGGTCCAGTCGTGGGTTGGCTCTCTTCGCCACGATAATGAACGCGTAACCAGGTATTCATTGCCGCGGAAGGTTTCCAGTTGAGCGACGTTTGTATCAAATGCTTGGGTAATTGTGTGAGTGGCTCGCCTTTATATTCACCGGTTTTTTGCTCCGAATCCGTAAAGGTGTAGTTCGCGCTCAGTTTCCACGCTCGGCTGAATCGCGCATCAAAAGTGGCCTCAATACCTTGTGTGACTGCTTCATCCACGTTGACGTACGTCGTGGGCATAGAGCCAAACTGATTGGGACCGCCGGTACACTGAGTGACGGGACATGCTATGCGCGATATTTTATCGTCGAACTGGTTATAGAAAACGGTAACAGAGCTCTTTATGCCTCGGCTAAAATGGGTATATAGACCGAGTTCGTAGTTAACCGATGTTTCTGCTTGTAAGTCGGGGTTACCATAAATATCTCCGCCTCGACTGACTTGTCCCCAATCCTCTGTTGTTTGACGTAAGTTAGGTGCTCGAAAGCCGGTGGATACGCCACCTTTTAGTGTGGTGGCTCGTGATAAGTGGTAGACGCCGTAGACCCGGGGACTCCATTGGTCACCAAAATACTCATCATCGTCGTAACGCAAGCCGGTTGTGAGCTCGAAGTGTTTTGCGATAGGCCATGTTGACTCAGCAAATACTGACCATTGAGAGCTATCGATTTGTGTGCGGTCGCTAATTTGGTTACTGGTGCGATCTTCTAACTCTTCCTTTAGATAAGCCGCGCCGAGTGTAATTGGCTGTTCAACGGTGAGTGGCACATTCCATACGGTTTGGAAATCGGTATTGGTAATGTACATTTGACGTGCATTGTTGTCGTACTCGTCACGTTTTAGATAGCTTCGAGCGCCGACAAGTCCCCATTGACCGTTGTGAGCAATGGAGTAACTTTGATTATCATACTCAGTCGTCGATGACTCAGGGCAACCGCGACGCCCGCAGCTTGCACCGGGGGCTAAGGGCTCGACGGTTTTACCGAGTGTTGCATCTAAAGTTTGTGAGTTGGTGCCTGCTTCGAAAAGCCACTCGTGGTCGACCGTCGGTGTATAAGCCAGTTTAACGGTGGCATGATCGGTTTTCTTTCCGCGATACCCATCAACAATATCGTCCTCGAAACGCCGTGTGTAACCGCCATACACCTGCAGCCCAAGGGTATCTTCGATAAGTGAGCCCGACGTAAAGAGATTGACTTGGTAGCTATTTCCAGATTCACTGCGTTCTTGCACGACGGAGTCTACACGTACTTCGCTACGCCATTCTTGCGGCGTTTTCTTTGTTATAATATTGATGACACCACCAATAGCGTCCGAACCATATAGCGAAGACATTGGGCCACGAATAATCTCGATACGTTCGATGGCTGCTAAGGGCGGTGTCCACGCGCCCTCAACGCCAGGACCGTCGCTATTCGGTCGTGTCTCGCGTGACGTTTGGCGCTGTCCATCGACTAATATCAAGGTGTACTGACTGCTCATTCCGCGTACGCTAATGTCTTGTCGGTCACCACCATTAGTCACAATAACTCCAGGCGCATCGGTGAGTGCATCGGTCAGATCCTTGTAAAAGCGCTGTGATAATGCTTCACCCGAAATGACACTGACTGATGCCGGTGCATCGCGTAAGGTCTTATCGGCACCGGACGCAGTAACCACTAAAACCTCCATTGGTTTTTCACGTTTATGGGAATGATTTGCGCGGTGATCTGTCTGTTGCGGGTTAGCATTTGCTGATAAAGTGAACGCACTAATTGCAGTCGCAATAATTGACAGTTTAATGCAGCGAGTGTTTGATAGATGCACAATGCTCTCCGTATATAAAAATGAGAATAGTTTTTATTTGCAAATATACGTATAATTACGGTTTGTGCAATCTCGTTTATTTGTAAGCATATTTAAGAGGTGCTTAAGCTATGAATCCGAAGATGATTCGGTCGATGAAGGCGTTTACTCGAACGGTCGAGTTAAAGAGTATGAGTGCGGCAGCGAGTGAGTTGCATATGACTGTATCGGCGGTTAGTCAGCAACTAAGGAAACTCGAAAAGGATAACGGGCTGGCGCTTTTTCATCGCAACACGCGGGTAATGACGCTCACCGAAGCCGGCGAAGTCTTTTATCAGTCGTGCCTTGATGTGTTGCAAGTTGCTGCGAAAAATCAAGAGCGTATGGAGCAGCTCACGCAAACGCCTGCGGGTGTGATGAAAATCATGGCTCCTGTAGGATTTGGGGGCGGCTTATTGAGTGAGCCTCTACGTCAGTTGACCGAACAGTTTCCGGACATGCAGTTTAAGTTATCGATGACGGATGAACCGCTTGATTTAGTGACTGCGGGCGTTGATCTTGCGATTCGTATCGGTCCCTTACCCGATTCGTCATTGTACTCTCATCATCTAATAGACTGGCATTTGATACCCTGTGCTGCTGCGTCGCACCCGCTTGCTAAACGCCATATTAGTGGACTTGATGAGTTGCAGGATGAGACCTTTATTGCACATTTTTCAAACACTTATGACTTGCCTTTGCCAGCGCCGCGCATCCAAGTCGATAATATGCAGACCACGGTTCAATTGACGTGTGATGGCGTGGGCTTTGGATTGTTACCCGAGCCCGAGGTGAAGCCACAGTTAGAAAGTGGTGAGTTGGTACGCTTACTACCTGATTGGGCAGGTGTTGAGTACAGTGTTTATGCGGTTTTGCCTGTTAGAGAAAGTATCCCGGCTAAAACGCGGCTCGTCATGAATGTGATCGAGGATTGGTTTAAGCAGGTGTAGTGTTGTATTTGATTGACATCTTTATGCAATTTAATCTGTTCTTGAGCGTGTAAAAGTAATCCAAAAGGAGTAGCATCAACGTTACTAGTTTCGCATATCTAACGCTTACACAGTAAGTTAGAGGAGACTCACGTTGTATCCAAGCGAAGTCGACATGTGGTTCCTACCCCTTGGCGGGACAGGTGAGATCGGCATGAACATGAACCTATACGGTCATGCGGGTCGCTGGTTGATGATCGACTGTGGTGTTTCCTTTGATGAGCCGCTCAACCCTGCTAAACCCAACAGTTTTAAGCACGAAGTCGTCTGTGCCGACCCTCGCTTCATTACAGATAATAAAGACGAACTCGAAGCGATCATTATTACTCATGCCCACGAAGACCACATTGGTGCTATAGAGGACTTATGGCTACGTTGGCAAAAACCGATTTATACCACCCCTTATACAGCTGCTGTTCTACGCAGAAAACTAGCCTATACCGCATTTGCTGAACTGGTCCCCATTATTGAAGTTAATGAGGGGGAAACTGTTCAAATTGGCCCATTTAGCGTGACGTGGATACGCTTTACCCATTCACTTCCTGAGCCATTTGGTGTGGTGATAGAAACGCCTGCTGCTCGTGTTTTACACACCGGAGATTGGAAAATCGATGCACAACCAATTACCTCATCTGGCTTTGACAGTGGCGTATTTCAACGCCTCGGATTAGCCGGTATCGATGCCGTTGTAGGTGACTCTACCAACGCCTTAAAGCCAGGTTGGTCAACTTCTGAAGCGGATTGCTATGAGGGATTATTGGCCGAGGCGCAGGCGGTTCATGGGCGCGTTGTAGTAGGCTGCTTTAGTAGTAATATCGCGCGTTTGATCACGTTAGCACGGGTGGCAGAAGCGTCGGGTCGCTATTTGGCAGTGCTTGGACGCTCTTTAGAAAGAAATGTGGGTCTGGCACGCCAATTTGGATTATGGCCAGAGCATATCGAGCTCATTGACCATACGCATGTCGGTTATTTACCAGCACGAGAAGTGTTAGTTGTGGCGACAGGCTGCCAAGGTGAGTCTAGAGCTGCACTCAGTCGGTTAGCCGACGACAGCCACCCCCATTTAGTGCTGGACAAAGGTGACAAAGTCATCATGAGCGCTATTATTATCCCAGGTAATGAGCTTGATATTCAACGCCTCACGAATAAGTTTAAAGCGCGTCGAATAGAGGTTGTGCATGCCGAACAAAGTGACCGCATACTGCATGCCTCGGGCCATCCTAATCAAGAAGAGCTTAAACAACTGTACCAGTGGGTGAAACCCCGTATTGTCATACCGACACACGGTGAGCCTGAGCATATGAAAGCACATGCTGAAGTCGCCAAACAAGCGGGCGTAAGAATGACACTGACTGGTATGAATGGTGATTTATTTAGAATTGGTTTACAGCCAAGCGTCCGCCGAAACGCAGTAAAAGCGGGGCGAATTGCGCTTGCTCGTGATTAATATATTATATTTATAAGCATATTGATATGCATCAAAGTGAACGCACGACAGAGCAACAAGAAGCGTGTTAAACAATATGTAATAACCTTTCAAGTAAGGTTACTAAACTTGACTTATAACGTCATTGGCTAAGGAGATCGTACTATGGATCTTGACCCCCTCGTGCTCTCGCGAATTCAATTCGCGTTTGTCGTGTCATTTCATGCCATATTCCCCGTGTTCACTATCGGTTTGGCATCTTATATTGCATTAATTTACGGCCTTGCATTCAAAACCAACAATCCAAAATGGGAGCGTTTAGGTGCCTTTTGGACCCAAGTGTTCGCAGTTGTTTTTGGTATGGGTGTGGTGTCCGGTATTGTTATGTCCTTTCAGTTTGGTACGAACTGGAGTAACTTCGCGCTCGCGACATCTAACTTTTTAGGCCCAATACTGAGCTACGAGGTGGTGACGGCTTTCTTCCTGGAAGCGGCGTTTTTGGGCGTGCTTTTGTTCGGTCGTGGTAAGGTTCCGAACGGTGTTCACTTTTTTGCCGCGCTCATGGTATCTATCGGGACATTTATTTCTAGTTTCTGGATCTTATCAGCCAATAGTTGGATGCAAACACCTGCGGGCGTTGAAATGCGTGATGGTTTTTATCATGTAATTGATTGGTCCGCGGCTATTTTCAACGACTCTTTTTGGTATCGCTTCACCCATATGGGGCTCGCTTCATTTCTAACCGGTGGCTTCGTGGTAGCCGGCGTAAGCGCTTGGTTTATTATTGAAAAGCG
>NZ_DEYI01000044.1:20520-23263 GCF_002364475.1 Idiomarina sp. UBA3162 | reverse complement strand
AGCACTCATAATGCTGGGGTCGCAAGTTCGAATCTCGCCGTAGCCACCAACCTTTAACTGATAATGATGCGGACGTGGTGGAATTGGTAGACACGCTGGATTTAGGTTCCAGTGCCTCACGGCGTGAGAGTTCAAGTCTCTCCGTCCGCACCAACTCTCTGAACCAACACTATGTTGGGGCATAGCCAAGCGGTAAGGCAGCGGGTTTTGATCCCGCGATTCCCAGGTTCGATCCCTGGTGCCCCAGCCAACGCGTTGCTTGAGTTCGTCCATATGTTGATGGGGCATAGCCAAGCGGTAAGGCAGCGGGTTTTGATCCCGCGATTCCCAGGTTCGATCCCTGGTGCCCCAGCCAACATGACCACTTGCGGTGGTGGCGGAATTGGTAGACGCGCTAGCTTCAGGTGCTAGTGTCCGCAAGGACGTGAGGGTTCAAGTCCCTCCCTCCGCACCAAGTTGTTAGGACACTCTGCATTAAAAAACCACCTTTACGGTGGCTTTTTTGTTTTTGGCTCCTGATATGTTCTGTAGTACTAGCTCATTCCCATCGCTTGTTTAATAATTGCCTGCTTGATGACGCTCCTTTGCGCCAACTTCAAACTCGCTGCAACCATGCGCTGTTTCAAAGGATTGGCATCTTCAAAGTGCCAGTGAATCATATCCATTGCCCGCATCATTTTCGCATTAGCTTTGCGACGCTGACGTTCATAACGCTGACTATCACCCTGCTGTTCAATAAAACAGCGAATATCGGCAAAGCCTAAATTGACTCCCTGCCCCGCCAACGGGTGAATACTGTGAGCTGCATCCCCCATCAGTACGACAGGTCCAACGCAATAACGTAATGCATGTTTTCGCTGTAATGGAAATTGCCCCGATGCATAGGTATCAAAGGCACCAATGAACGGCTCAAATAGTTGCTTCAGATCGGTAGTGTGATGCGTATTGCTGGGTCGATAATTGATTAGACAGGCTTCATTACAACCCAGTGGGAGTAATGCAAACGGACCGCCAGGTTTGAATACTTCCCAGGTTGCCGAGGGTATAGGCTGTTCGGTTATCACATTGACCAACTCACACGTTTGTCCGTAGTCCCAGCCGCGATATCCAATTCCGGCCGCCCGCGCAACTTGCGAATGAGCGCCATCACAACCAAGTAAGCGATTAAATTGGACCGACGCGCCACCCGCAAGAACCGCTTTGTGGTTAGCTAAGTCAATTTCACTGATGGCATCGTTAGCCCGTATTTGCGCAGTTTCACAATGGTTCAAGCAGCGCCACAACGCGCGCTGCAGTGCATTGTTTTCAACCATCACGCCCAATTGGTCGCGATTCACCTCTTTTGCATCAAAGTCGGCGCGAGTGCCGTTGATCGACGCAACCGACAGTGTCGTGTAAGGCAGTACTCTATCTTTATCAATGCAATCCGCAACACCGAGCTGAGAAAGCCAATGCCAATGATGGTCATTGACTGACGAAATGCGTATATCCCAACGTTCCGCTTTTTTCGGCGCTTCAGCGTTATCTACAAGTAGCACGCGGTAACCCTGCTGAGCCAACGCTAAACCTGCCGCCGCCCCCACCATTCCAGCACCGTTGATTAGGTAATCTACCGAGATTGTCACCGCTGTAACTCCTGTCGCCACCATGGATTGTTTCGATTGCCGCTATTTTTAACATAAAAGCGCGCTGTTTTCCGTTACTATATGCATTATTGGATTATCAACTTGCGCTAGCTCAATGCATTCAAACGCCGTATCAACTCGAAATGTCGTCATCGCGTCTTGCTTTATTCTCTCAGCAGAAGCGAGTTTTGCTGGTGTAAGTGCATTAGTGAAGCACTTAAGCGATGATCAATCATTTGCGCAACTGGTGTTTTTTCGTAACGTCATGGCGTTTATTGTGTTGCTACCCTGGCTTTTACGTAAAGGTCCAAGTGCGTTACGAACTGAGAAATTAGGGTTGCACCTGTTGCGAGGTACCGCTGGTGTTGCCGCTATGTACCTGTTCTTTTTCGCTATAGCGACTATTCCACTCGCTCAAGCAACACTGGTATTGTTGTTGTCACCCTTTTTAATCCCAATTATTGGTCGGGTTTGGTTAAAAGAATATGTCGCACGACAAACCTGGTTAGCCATTTTGTTAGGCTTTGTCGGCGTGTTTATTTTCTTAAGCCCCTGGCAAGCGAGTATATCGCCCATCGTTGGGGTTGCGTTTGTCGCGGCGGTTTTTGCTGCATTCACCAAAACGGTGATTAGAAAAATGTCGGTTACCGAATCCACCAGTAAAATCGTCTTTTATTTTTCGACCTATGCCACCATTGCCAGTGCTATCCCTTTAATTTGGTTATGGCAGCCGATGCCTTACGAGGACTGGCTTGGCGTTATTGCTATGGGTTCGTTGGCTGTTTACGGGCAACTCGCGATGACTAAAGCGTTTTCGATTGCTCCGCCTGCCAAAGTAGGCGTATTCACGTATACCTCTGTAATGTTTGCGGCCTTGCTCGGCTATCTGTTCTTCGATGAGGTGATCGCTTGGCATATGTTTTGGGGCGCTATCATCATTATTATTGCCGGCTACTTCGCTATACGCACTCGTCGCAAAAGTTAACGCGGTATGGTTGGCTTTTACCCAATAGAACAGGTAAAATACGCGCCCAATTTGAAGTTTCCAAATTCCAGCAATTGATTGAGTCACCATGAGCAAAAAGTTATACGTAAAAACCTGGGGTTGTCAGATGAAC
>NZ_DEYI01000044.1:1141-20193 GCF_002364475.1 Idiomarina sp. UBA3162 | reverse complement strand
GGGTTGTCAGATGAACGAGTACGATTCGACCAAAATGGCCGATCTACTCAACTCGACACACGGCTATGAACTGACCGAAGAAGCCGAACAGGCTGACCTTATCCTGCTAAACACGTGCTCGATCCGTGAAAAAGCTCAAGAAAAGGTGTTCCATCAGCTCGGACGCTGGAAGCATTTAAAACAAGCGAACCCCGACTTGTTAATTGGCGTGGGTGGTTGCGTGGCATCGCAAGAAGGTGATGCGATTCGCGCCCGTGCGCCGTTCGTCGATATTGTATTTGGTCCACAAACCTTGCACCGCTTACCCGAAATGGTAAAGCAGGTCGGTTCAGACCATCAGCCCATGATCGACATTTCATTCCCAGAAATCGAGAAGTTTGACCGCCTACCTGATCCAAAAGCCGAAGGTGCGACTGCCTTCGTCTCAATCATGGAAGGTTGCTCAAAGTACTGTTCGTTCTGCGTTGTACCTTATACGCGTGGTGAAGAAGTTAGCCGTCCTGTCGACGACGTGATCTATGAAATCGCACAGTTAGCAGAGCAAGGCGTGCGCGAAGTCAACCTCCTCGGTCAAAACGTTAATGCGTATCGAGGCGAGCATTTTGATGGTTCTGTATGTCGCTTCGCCGAGTTATTGCATCTGGTTGCGGCTATTGATGGCATTGACCGTATTCGTTACACCACCTCACACCCTGTTGAGTTTACTGACGATATTATCGAGGCCTATACGACAATTCCTGAGCTGGTCAGTCATTTACACTTACCGGTACAGAGTGGCTCGGATCGCGTGTTAACGATGATGAAGCGCGGACATACCGCGTTAGAGTACAAGTCAAAAATTCGTGCGTTGAAAAAAGCGCGTCCTGATATTGCCATGTCATCGGACTTCATTATCGGTTTTCCAGGCGAGACCGATGCCGATTTCCAAGCGACGATGGATCTCATTCAAGCCATCGACTTTGATATGAGCTTCAGTTTTATCTATAGCGCGCGCCCTGGCACACCCGCCGCCGATTTACCTGACGACGTCACTGAAGCGACTAAGAAACAACGTTTACACTTGCTTCAACAACGTCTTAACCAGCAATCGATGGCACATGCGCGACGTATGTTGGATACTGAGCAACGGATATTGGTCACCGGACCATCAAAAAAGAACCCAATGGAATTAACCGGTCGTACGGAAAACAACAGGGTTGTAAATTTCGTTGGGCAACCCCATATGATTGGTAAGTTCGTCGATGTCAAAATCACCGAAGTGTTACCTAACTCATTGAGAGGTGAGTTAATTCGTGAAGAAGCCGATATGGGCCTTCGGATTGACACCGCGCCAGAAACGATTCTGCAACGCAACAAGGCGGAAGAACCCGACCCATTAGGTGTTGCTCGAGTCGTACCTTAGTACTAGCAAAGAAGAGGATTCGATTGAGTCAACGCACCGAAACTATTGAATTTGAATTGGAGCCGACGGATTTACGTCGGCTCTCTAATCTCTGTGGCCCATTTGATGAGAATCTCAAGCATATTGAGCGCCGTTTAGGTGTGGAAATCACCCACCGCGGTCATCATTTTCGTTTAATTGGACACGCGCACACCGTTGCTGCAGTGCAGAATATTCTGCGCGACCTCTATGTCGAGACTGCCACCGTCAAAGGCCAAGAGGGTCATATCGAACCGCAGCAGGTTCATTTGGCTATTCAGCAAGCCAAAGTACTTGAGCAAGACGACACGGATCCGGCGGCGGAGAAAATGACGCATATTAAGACCAAACGAGGTCTTATCAAGCCACGCAACCATAACCAAGCGGGCTATGTGCGCTCAATTCTCGCACACGACGTGAACTTTGGTATTGGACCCGCAGGTACAGGTAAAACCTACCTTGCTGTCGCCTGTGCCGTTGACGCGCTCGAACGTCAAGAAATCCGTCGTATTTTGCTGACACGTCCAGCGGTTGAGGCTGGCGAAAAGCTGGGCTTTTTACCTGGAGACCTCGCACAAAAAGTCGATCCTTATTTACGCCCTTTATACGACGCGTTATTTGAAATGCTTGGCTTTGAGAAAGTCGAAAAGCTGATTGAACGTAATGTAATTGAAGTTGCACCCCTAGCCTACATGCGTGGGCGCACGCTCAACGACGCCTTTATTATTTTGGATGAAAGTCAAAACACCACGATGGAACAAATGAAGATGTTCCTCACCCGTATTGGTTTTAATTCTAAGGCAGTCATCACCGGCGATATTACTCAAATCGACTTACCTCGGGGACAACGTTCGGGTTTACGTCACGCGATTGAAGTCCTTAGTAAAGTGCCAGACATCAGTTTTACCTTCTTCCAAGCCGGCGACGTCGTGCGTCACCCGGTAGTACAACGGATTGTGCAAGCTTATGAAGACTTTGATTCAGGACAAGAACGCCGTGATCGTTCAAACTGACTATCAAATAGCGTGCGAGACAACTCGTGAGCTTCCCCAACAAGCCGATATTGAGCGTTGGGTGAAGGCCGCGTTACTACAGGCGGGCTATGACAATACTGAAGCGGAGTTGACGGTTCGTGTTGTTGACCCAGACGAAGGGCGCAGTCTGAATCACGAGTTTCGTGGTAAGGATTATGCGACCAATGTGTTGTCCTTTCCGTTTGTAGCACCTATTGAAATGCCAATTCCCTTACTCGGCGATTTGGTAATCTGTGCACATGTAGTTGAGCGCGAGGCGGATGAGCAACAGAAACCGCTCATGCATCACTGGACGCATATGGTGATACACGGTACTCTGCACCTTTTAGGGTACGATCACATAGAAGATGCTGAAGCCGAGCACATGGAACGCATCGAGAAAGATGCACTGGCACGGCTCGACATTCCTGATCCTTACCAAATTAATCATTAACACGGAGCAACACTCTGAATGAGCGACGACAATCCCCACTCAGCCAGCGGCTCTTCGCAGAAATCTTGGGCAGCTAAACTGTTACAGGTATTCGCTGGAGAGCCGAAAAGCCGAGAAGAACTTGTCGATTTAATTCAGGACGCCGAAGAGCGCGACCTGATCGATAACGATACCAAGGAAATGATAGAAGGCGTGCTTGATGTCGCTGAACTCAAAGTACGTGACATTATGATTCCTCGCTCGCAGATGGTGACGATTGATATTCATCAAGGCGTCGAGGAGTTTCTACCTATCGTGATCGAATCACAGCACAGTCGTTACCCCGTCGTTACCGACAATAAAGACCATGTCGAAGGGATTCTACTGGCGAAAGACTTACTCAGTTACGGCTTTAACTTTACCGACGAAAGCTTCTCCTTATCCGAGGTGATGCGACCTGCGGTGATCGTCCCTGAAAGCAAGCGCGTAGATGTGCTGCTCAAAGAGTTTCGGTCTAACCGATACCACATGGCGATTGTCGTCGATGAATATGGTGGCGTATCAGGTCTTGTTACCATCGAAGATATTTTGGAAGAAATTGTGGGTGAGATCGAAGACGAAACTGACCATAACGATGATGACAAAGCCGATATAAAACGGTTGAGTGCGTCAAAATATTCAGTCAAAGCACTGACCACGATTGAAGATTTTAACGATCACTTCAATAGTGACTTTGCAGATGATGAAATTGATACCGTTGGCGGCTTAGTGGCTCATGGTTTTGGGCACCTCCCCCAACCTGGCGAAGAGATCAACTTAGACGGCTTTACGTTTAAGGTAACCAGTGCTGATAAGCGTCGGATCCAACAACTTCAAGTCACGCCACCCGCGCTGACTCAGAGTACCGAGGAATCCCAGGGGTGATGCAAAGATTGCGTGATGCGCTTTACACTAATGGGTGGCTAAGACACATCGTGTTAATGCTGCTCGGTGCATCACTCACCTTCGCTTATTCGCCTTTCACACTCTCTTTCCTGCCGCTTGTGGTGCTACCCTGTGTAGTATTAATTATTAATCCACTCAATCCCAAGTACGCCTTTAGAGCGGGATTTTTCTTTGGCTTAGGCTGGCTGGGCGCTGGTCTTAGCTGGATATTGGTGAGTATTGATACCTATGGTGGAATGCCGCTTATTGCAGATATTGCCGTATTAGCACTCCTCATCGTCTACTTATCATTATTCCCAGGGCTTGCCTTTTATGGCTGGCGGAAACTGAGTCACAAAACAGCTTATGCGTACTTTAGTTTGGTGTTGTTCTGGTTTGTTTGCGAATGGCTAAGAGGTTGGCTATTTACTGGATTTCCATGGCTACAGCTCGGTTATACACAAACCGATGCATGGTTAGGCGGTTTAGCCTCTAGCATTGGCCAACAGGGCATTACCGCCGTACTGTGGTTTATTGCATTGTCTATCGCAGCCGCCTTAAAAGGCTCTTTACAGAGCCGTATATACACCGTGCTGTTGTTGCTGATATTTTTAATCGCCAGTTACCTATTACCTAAGCTGCAGCCACTGCATCGTACCGGTGATACGACCTCAGTGATGCTGGTGCAAGGCAATATTTCTCAAAGCCTTAAGTGGCAAGCCGATCAGCAGTGGCCCAACATGTTACGCTACCTCGATCTCACGCGCCCTAATTATCAGCATGATATTATTGTCTGGCCGGAGTCAGCTATCACAGCGCTTGAGCCGTATGCCGATGACGTACTGAGCACCATCGATCAATCGGCCGCAATGAACGGAGCCGCCCTCATATCGGGCATAATCGATTACCAAATCACCCGTGACGAATTCTATAACACCCTGATCGTGTTAGGTGATGAATCAGGAATGGATGGGTTTGATACGCCTTATCAATATGGCAGTAGCAATCGGTATCAAAAACATCATCTATTACCTATCGGGGAGTTTGTGCCGTTTGAAGACCTCCTTCGTCCTATCGCACCGCTGTTCAACTTACCGATGTCATCGTTTCAACGCGGTGAGTTTAAGCAGCCGAATTTGCTAGCCAACGGCCACCACTTAGCAGCTGCGATTTGTTACGAAATTGTGTTTTCCGATCAAGTTCGTGCGAACGTACACAACGACACCGACTACCTGATCACTGTCAGCAATGACACGTGGTTTGGTGACTCTCATGGCCCCTGGCAGCATATGCAAATCGCCCGTATGCGTGCAATGGAGCTCGGTCGCCCTCTCATCCGCTCGACCAATAACGGTGTGAGTGGCATGTCAGATGAATTCGGTCGTATTATTGCAATTGTGCCGCAATTTAAAGCAACCACGGTGTCCGCAGAGCTTCCCGTGGTACGCGGCACAACGTGGTTTCAGCGTTTAGGTAACTGGCCTGCTAGCCTGCTCGCTGGATTATCATTGCTCCCTTTAATTAGGCTATTTAATCGCACTGACCGTGGTCAGTCGCAGGAAAAATCAGTACAATAATCGTGTTAATTGGGTAAATAGGAAAAGTAGTCATGGAAAACATTCTCGATGCCATTCTCTTTGCAGTTCTGGTTGCCTCTGGTGGACTCGGCCTCACCAGCTTAGCCATGTTCTTTTTAGCAACGCCAACAGATGACACTGAAGTTCGCCAACGCCAACGTTTTGAATTTACATTCTTCGGCGTAGCTGGTTTAGTCATCATGTTTGTGATGTGGTACGCCATCAGCTAATTCGAAGGCGGCTTTGCCGCCGGACTATGCAGTAACCAATATCGGATATAAAACGACCTATGCAAGAACAATATAACCCATCCGCGATAGAACAAGCCATTCAGCAACGTTGGCAAGAAAATAAAGTGTTTGAAGTCACTGAACAGCCCGAGAAAGAGAAATTCTATTGTCTCTCGATGTTCCCATACCCAAGTGGCAAGCTCCATATGGGTCATGTACGTAACTATACGCTGGGTGATGTGGTTTCTCGCTATCAACGCATGCAAGGCAAGAATGTTCTTCAGCCGATGGGTTGGGATGCATTTGGTCTACCGGCAGAAAATGCCGCTATTCAAAATAACACCGCGCCAGCCAAGTGGACTTACCAAAACATCGAGTATATGCGTGAACAACTCAAGCGCTTAGGTTTTGGCTATGATTGGCAACGCGAAGTCGCCACTTGCTCACCCGAGTACTACCGTTGGGAGCAATGGTTCTTTACTAAGCTATATGAAAAAGGCTTGGTTTATAAAAAGAATGCCACCGTTAACTGGGATCCCGTTGACCAAACCGTGCTGGCTAACGAACAAGTGATTGATGGCCGCGGTTGGCGCAGCGGTGCTAAAGTTGAACAAAAAGAAATTCCGCAATGGTTTATCAAAATTACCGATTATGCAGATGAGTTGCTTGACGATTTAGACCAATTGGATGGTTGGCCAGAACAAGTTAAGGCGATGCAGCGTAACTGGATTGGTCGTTCTGAAGGCTTAGAAATTGAATTCAAAGTGGCCAACAGCGACCAGTCGCTGAGTGTCTACACCACCCGCCCTGACACGATTTATGGTGTTACTTACATGGGGCTAGCCGCACAGCATCCGCTCGCACGTGAAGCTGCAAAAAGTAACCCTGAACTCGCCGACTTTATCGAGCAGTGCAAAAATAGCAAAGTGGCTGAAGCAGATATCGCCACGATGGAAAAGCTCGGCATGGATACGGGGATCCGCGCGGTTCATCCAATGACCGGCGAAGAGATTCCCGTGTGGGTCGCTAACTTTGTTTTAATGGATTACGGTTCAGGTGCCGTTATGGCAGTGCCAGGTCACGATCAGCGTGATTGGGAGTTCGCGACCAAATATGAACTGCCTATCGTTCCTGTTATCGAGCCGTTTAGTGGCGAAGGTGATATTAAAGCCGCGGCGATTACCGAAAAAGGTAAAGTGATTAACTCAGGTGACTACAACGGCATGTCGTCACAGCAAGCCTTCAACGCGATTGCTGATTTGCTGGAGCAACGTGGCGTGGGTCAGCGTAGTGTGAATTACCGATTGCGCGACTGGGGTGTTTCTCGTCAACGGTACTGGGGGACACCTATCCCAATGCTGAATCTTGCCGATGGCGAATCAGTGCCCGTGCCAGAAGACCAACTACCGGTCCGCTTGCCTGAAGATGTCACAATGGACGGTGTTACATCGCCCATTAAAGCTGATCCTGAGTGGCGCAAAACAGAGTATCAAGGTCAGCCTGCCGAACATGAAACCGATACGTTCGACACCTTTATGGAGTCGTCATGGTACTACGCGCGCTATTGCAGCGCACAAACGGATGACGCCATGCTCGATCCAGAAAAAGCCAACTATTGGCTCCCAGTGGATCAGTATATCGGCGGCATTGAACACGCTATTTTGCACCTGTTGTATGCGCGTTTCTTCCACAAATTGCTACGTGATACCGGTCTCGTTGACTCCGATGAGCCGTTTAAGCGTCTGCTATGCCAAGGTATGGTATTGGCTGATAGCTTCTACCGTGAAGACGACAAAGGCGGCAAACAGTGGATTTCTCCCCTCGACGTTGATCTCGATAAAGACGACAAAGGCGCTGTAGTGTCAGCACGCCACAAAGCAGATGGTCAACCTGTCGAAATCGCGGGTATGAGCAAAATGTCAAAGTCGAAAAATAACGGTATCGACCCACAAACTATGGTCGAGCGTTACGGCGCCGATACGGTTCGTTTATTTATGATGTTTGCCGCGCCACCTGAAATGACCTTGGAGTGGTCGGATTCAGGTGTCGAAGGTGCTCAACGTTTCTTGCGTCGTGTATGGAAATTAACCTATGACTTCATCGAGGCGGGGGGCTATCATCAGAATGATGTTGAGCTCAACAAAGATCAGAAGGCACTGCGCCGCGAGCTTCACAAGACCATAGCCAAAGTGAGTGATGACATGGGTCGTCGCCAACACTTTAACACCGCAATTGCGGCAATCATGGAGCTACTTAATCACCTACAAAAGGCGCCTGTTGAGACTGAAGCCGACCGCGTCGTGATGGGTGAAGCGATTGATGCCATGATTCGTATGTTAGCACCGATTACACCGCATATTTGCGAGCATTTATGGGAGCAACTCGGTCATCAAGATAGCCTGATCGCTGCAGACTGGCCGAGTGTCGATGACAGTGCGTTGGTCGAAGAAGAAAAGCTCATTGTTGTTCAGGTCAATGGAAAAGTACGTGCCAAGCTGACCGTCGCTGCTAACGCGAGCGAAGAAGAAGTACAATCGCTCGTATTAGCCGATGAGTCTGTACAAAAATACACCGATGGTAAAACCATTCGCAAGAAGATCTATGTCCCAGGCAAAATCTTTAATATCGTGGTGAGCTAAGATGAATCCGATACAAAGGATCATGACCCTGCTATTGAGCCTGCTCTTTTTGAGCGGGCTCAACGGTTGTAGTTTCCAGTTGCGCGATAGTTATCAATTACCGACTAACCTACAGGCAGTGCGGCTCGATAGTATCGATTCGTTAGAGCTTGAAGCCAGTCTAACACAACGACTGCTCACCGCGGGTATTCAAGTAGTCGATGCCAGTACAAGCGCGTCGACCACCATCATCCGCGTGCTCTCGGATCAACTCGAACGCCGTACACTATCGTTGTTTGAAAGTGGTCAGGTGGCTGAATATGAACTGATATACCAAATTAATTATCAAGTCATCCGCGAAGGTAACATCGAGTATGACGGACAAGTCGAGGTCGCACGTGACTATCAAGACGACCCTAACTTTGCGCTAGCCAAAACACGAGAGCGTGAGTTGTTAGTGTCAGAAATGCGGGATGAGGCGACCCGTCGCTTAGTACGCCAGCTTATCTCCGAATTTTCGGACTAACCATGCAAGCTATTTTTCCTGAACAGCTCGCAAGCAGTTTGCAACAGCGCATTCCGCCTGTCATTTTGCTGTTCGGGGACGAACTTTTGCTGCAGCACGATTGCGACGAAATAATTCGTCATACCCTCAGCCAACATTTATCAAATGCTCCCGAATATCAGCGTTGGCGCGCCGATGCCGAGTTTGACTGGAGTCAATTGTCTCAGCAGCAACAATCAATGAGCCTATTTGGTAGCTTCACAGTACTCGATATCGAGTTACCGGAGGCCAAGCCAGGTAAACCCGGTTCAGATGCGTTAGTGGATTACATTAAACAGCCCAACGCTGACCAGTTGCTGATTTTAAAAGGTCCTCGGCTCAAAAAAGAACAACTCAATAGTCGCTGGTTTAAAGCGCTCGCGGCAGCGGCATTACAAGTTAAAATTTTTACTCCCAAACGTAGCCAGTTACCGCGTTTTATAATGCAACGTGCGCAACGCCATCAGCTTAAGTTGTCTCAAACCGCTGCAGAGCTCCTAAGCAATTGGTTTGAAGGCAATCTATTTGCACTCGAACAAGAATTTATTAAATGGTCGCTACTACCTAACCCGCCTCTAATAGATGAAGATCAAATCTATGAGCGCGTGGCAGATAGTAGTCAGTTTGATGTATTCGGATTACAAGACAGCATAGCTGCGCAGGATTTGAGTCAAGCTATTCATCGTTTGGAGCGGTTACTTGATAATGATGTTGAGCTCAATATTCTTAACTGGATGTTACAACGTGAAGTGCAGATTATCAGCCAATTATACCTCAACGGGCAGCATGGATTGGACAGCCAAGCCGTATTTAAACAATTTGCGGTATGGAGCTCACAGCAGCCTGCCTACTCAGCACGCGCTAACGCGCACTGCGAAAATACGATTAAGCAGATGATTGCATTAGCAGAGCGTATTGAGCGTGCGATAAAAGGGGATCGCGACGAACCGGTCGATGTTCTGCTTTATCATCTCGTTGTGTTATTGTCATCGCCCCAACTACCAGCGTCCATCATCCAACAATTAGGTGTATTTAGTCATGTTGAGAGCGATTTTTGGCGGCACGTTTGATCCCATACATCAAGGTCATTTAACGGCTGCAGCCGATCTAATCAAAGAGCTCGGCGACGTTACCGTGCACTTAATGCCTAATGCCGTTCCTCCCCATCGGCCACAACCACAAGCCAATGGTCAACATCGCCTCGCCATGATCGCCTGTGCCATTGAACAGTACCCTCAAATGCGTGCCGAGTCGTTTGAACTCAATCAACAGGGGCCTTCTTATACCGCTAAAACATTGCTGGCAATGCGCGAACTTTACCCAGACGACACACTTGCATTCGTTATGGGCATGGATTCATTACTCAGCTTTGATCAATGGTTTGAATGGCAGTCTATTCTCGCAACGGCTCATTTAATTGTATTACCACGACCCGGCTACTCGCTGGCTGAGGCTAATTCAACTATTAACCAATTGCTTCAGCAGCGAAGAGTGACCCATACGACTGAACTCAATCGCTACGCACATGGTCGTATTTATATTGCCAACACGACGCTCACTGATGTGTCATCTACAGCAGTGCGAGATGCGCTAGCTTCGGGTTCAGATACCGAGATCAGTGCTGCGGTCATGGCCTATATTAAGCGTCATCAGTTGTATTCAAGCCCATTGTGATGCTGTTTATAGCGCGATAATCTGGTACACTCTAACTTTTGTCAAAGTCGATGGGAGTAATAAAACTTGCAAGTTGAACAACTGCGCGAATTTGTCATTGATAAAGTCGATGATTTAAAGGGACGAGACATCCAAGTCCTTGATGTGCATGGCAAAACAGATGTTGCCGATTACATGATTATTTGTTCGGGCAACTCTAAGACACATGTTAAAAGTATTGCTGAATATGTTGCCACTCAGGCGAAGCACGCGGGTATTCCGCCGTTGGGCGTCGAAGGTGGTGAGCAAAGTGAGTGGGTTCTGGTCGATCTAGGTGACGTGGTTCTGCATGTAATGCAGGAGTCTATGCGCGATTTCTATCAGCTCGAGAAACTCTGGAGCCAGTAAGTGCAAATTCAAATGCTCGCCGTTGGCAATAAAATGCCAGCTTGGGTTAACAGCGGCTTTGAAGAATATCAGAAGCGATTTCCCCGTGACATGAGTCTCGATCTCATAGAGATTACACCTCAAAAGCGGGGAAAGAAGGCTGAGCTGGAAAAAATTAAAAACCAAGAAGGTGAAGCCTTATTGGCAGCTATCCCAAAGGGTAACCGCATTGTAACTCTCGAAGTGCATGGTCGGCCCTGGACAACGCCACAATTAGCCAAGCAAATGGCTGGTTGGCAAATGGATGGACGCAATGTATCGTTACTAATCGGTGGGCCAGAAGGACTGTCAGATGCGTGCTTAGCAGCGGCTGAACAGCGTTGGTCTCTCTCTCCGTTGACGCTGCCCCATCCTATTGTCCGCGTGATTGTTGCAGAAAGTTTATATCGTGCCTGGAGCCTTAATAATAACCATCCGTATCATCGGGAATAACAATAAGAAGGTAGTGAAGCTAAATGCGCACTCGCACGCCAATCAGAGACCATGATGCTGAGTCTAGTCTATTTGCTGGACGCGTGATTTTTGCGATTGTCGTCATTATCGGCTTATTCACGGTGATTCTTGGTAACCTCTATCACCTTCAAGTAGACGAATACAACGACTTACAAACGCGCTCCAATGATAATCGGATTAAATTAGTTCCCATCGCGCCCAATCGCGGCTTGATATACGATCGCAATGGCACGTTACTCGCTGAAAACCTCCCCGTTTACAGCCTAGAAGTGATTCCTGAAGAAGTCTCCGACCTCAATCAACAGGTTGCTGAAATCGCGCAGTTGTTAAATATCGAGCCGGATGCAATCGAAGACTTTGAACGCAATGTCAAAACTCAACGGCGCTTTAATCACGTAACCGTGCTCGATGAAATGAACGAGCAACAAATAGCGCGCTTTGCCGCAAAACAACACAAGTTTCCAGGCTTTTCCATTGAAGCACGATTGGTTCGCCACTATCCGTTCAACGACCTGTTAACGCACGTGGTGGGTTATGTTGCCAAGATTAATCGCCGCGACGTACAACGTCTTGATGAGCTGGGACGCTTACCTAATTATGCGGCGAGTCGTACTATCGGTAAATTGGGTATTGAAAAATACTACGAAGAACAACTTCACGGTGAGGTAGGTTACCGCAGTGTAGAAGTAAATAACCGTGGTCGCGTGGTACGTACACTAAATACTGAGCCACCACAACCGGGCTCAGATATCGTGCTTGAACTGGATATCGAACTACAACGCAAAGCGACTGAAATTTTGGGTGAAAACCGTGGGTCCATCATTTTGATGGACGCAAAGACCGGCGGTATTCTTGCCATGGCAAGCACACCCAGTTACAACCCCAATTGGTTTGTCAGCGGTATCTCAGTTGATCGCTATCGTTCATTACTTAACTCCCGACACAGTCCTTTGCTGAACCGTGCAACGCAGGGGGGCTATCCGCCCGCTTCCACCATTAAGCCACAACTTGGATTACTGGGTCTACAATCGGGTGAGATTACACCGACGACCCGTATTTGGGATCCTGGCTGGTTCGAAATTAAAGGTGTCGACCGCCGTTATCGCGACTGGCTTGCCTGGGGTCACGGCTGGGTCAATGTCAGTAAGGCGATTACCGAGAGCTGCGACACGTTTTATTACGATTTAGCACTGAAGCTCGGAGTGGATAAGATTTCGGACTTCATGCATCAGTTTGGTTTTGGCGAAAAAACTGGTATCGATATTGCGGAAGAGATCCCCGCGATTATGCCTAACAGCGGTTGGAAACGCGCTCGCTATGGCGAGCCGTGGTACGCCGGTGAGACGCTCTCGGTTGGCATCGGTCAAAGTTACTGGACTGCGACACCGATGCAGCTGGTTGCTGCAACGGGCGTGATGGCTAACTACGGTGAGTTTGTGGTACCTCGGTTACTTAAAGGTTACGGCACACTATCTGAACTGGACGCTGTCGAACCCGAATATAAACCACCCGTTGCAGTCGATAAACCAAGCTATTGGCAGGTCGTGCATGACGCCATGGTGTCCGTTACATCCGATGTACACGGCACCGCACATTCGGCATTCCGCAAAGCCCCCTATTCCTCGGCGGGTAAAACCGGTACAGCACAGGTCGTCAACTTAGGTGAAGATGAAGAATATGTTGCCGAAGAAGTCGCGGAAAAATATCGCGATAATGCAATGTATGTCGGTTATGCGCCAGCCGAGTCGCCCGAGGTCGTTATCGCTGTCGCGATTGAAAACGTGGTCGGTGGCGGCGGCAGTATCGCTGCACCAGCCGCGCGCAGGCTGCTAGACACCTGGCATAAGCGCTATCATCCAGAGCAATATGAGGAGGTCGAAAGTGCTAACGACTGAAGAACGTCAGCGTCACCCGTTGCTCAAGAAGCTACACTTGGATGGTCCTTTATTGCTGGGCTTACTGACCCTCTGCGTTGCCAGCCTGTTTATTGTCTACTCAGCCAGTGGGCAAAACATGGATATGGTGATTCGACAAGCTATTCGGATCGGTGCCGCGCTAGCGACTCTATTTGTGGTAGCCCAGCTTCCACCACGATTCTATGAGCGTATCTCGCCGCTGATTTACGGATTAGGTGTGTTGCTACTCATCGCTGTATTACTCGTTGGCGAAGTGGGCAAAGGTGCTCAGCGTTGGCTTGACCTGGGTCCAGTAACGATTCAACCCTCCGAAATCATGAAGTTAGCGATGCCGCTCATGATTGCATGGTTTATCAATCAACGCGCATTACCGCCACGTTTTCTGCGTATTCTTGCAGCGCTAACACTCGTTTTGCTACCAACGCTATTAATTGCAAAGCAGCCTGACTTGGGTACCTCATTACTGGTTGCTAGCGCAGGACTCTTTGTTATCTTTTTTGCTGGTCTCAGTTGGCGTCTTATCGTATTCGCTGTAATGCTGGTATTGGCTTTTCTGCCCGTCCTGTGGATCTATCTAATGCACGACTATCAACGTCAGCGGGTACTTACTTTTTTAAATCCAGAACTCGATCCGCTGGGCTCGGGTTACCATATTATACAGTCGAAAATAGCCATTGGCTCAGGCGGTATCGATGGGAAAGGTTGGCTGCAAGGCACACAGTCACAACTCGAGTTTTTGCCTGAGCGTCACACCGATTTTATTTTCTCAGTCATTAGTGAAGAATTCGGTCTCATTGGTGTCACACTGTTATTGGCGCTTTATACCTTCATTATTATTCGCGGCTTAATCATTGCATTACGGACTCAAGATATGTTCGGTAAGTTGCTAGCCGCCTCCCTAACGCTCACGTTTTTTGTGTATGTTTTTGTAAATATTGGTATGGTCTCTGGATTACTTCCAGTGGTCGGGGTACCGTTACCTTTGATTAGTTACGGAGGCACATCGATGGTGACTTTGATGGCAGGCTTTGGGATTATTATGTCGGCCGCAACCCATCATCGCCTTATTATCCGAGACGGTTATCAATAATAATAACTAAGGTGTAGTATGATTAAATCAGCGATAATGACCTCAGCCCTTCTTTGGACAGCTTTCAGCGCGCCTTTAGCCGACGCTCAAACTCAGTCAACCGATGCCGAAGCACAGCAACGTATCGATACGTTTATTAGCCAGCAAAGCAAAGAGCTCGGTATTGAGCAGCAACAACTCAAACAATGGTTAGCGCAAGCTAATGTTAATGAAGATGTTTTAGCCGCGATTCAAAGACCTTGGGAAGCTAAACCTTGGTATCAGTATTATCCGATT
This sequence comes from Idiomarina sp. UBA3162, assembly GCF_002364475.1. Taxonomy (NCBI): domain Bacteria; kingdom Pseudomonadati; phylum Pseudomonadota; class Gammaproteobacteria; order Alteromonadales; family Idiomarinaceae; genus Idiomarina; species Idiomarina sp. UBA3162. The sequence goes on along the minus strand of NZ_DEYI01000044.1, from coordinate 5,599 downwards.
TTTCTCACTGATAAACGCCGCGCAGCAGGTGTTCGTTTTTGGCAAGCACATCAGGATGAGCTAGAGCGTGCAGCACAGCAATTTGGTGTTCCCGAACGTATCATTGTTGCGATTATCGGTATTGAGACCTTTTATGGTGAATACCTAGGAAAATACTCAGTCTTGGATACCCTATATACCCTTGGCTTTTACTATCCACCACGGAGTTCATTCTTCTCGTCAGAGCTCGCTGAGTATTTTAGTCTCGCAGCAGAACAAGGTTGGGATATTACCCAGCCCGTCGGTTCTTATGCTGGCGCTATGGGCTATGGTCAGTTTATTTCATCGAGTTACCGCCATTATGCGGTCGACTTCGACGGCGACGGCAAGCGCGACTTAATTAACAACACCACTGACGCGATTGGTAGCGTGGCAAATTATTTTGCCGAGCACCGCTGGCAAGCGGGTGCACCAGTCGCCTACCAGCCCAAGCAAGACCAAGACTGGGCGGCAGTTGCCTCCAAAGGCATGAAACCCGATACCACGATTGCTCAATTGCGCGATCAAGGCTATCAAATTGATAAACAATACGCGGACGACCTGGCGGTTAAAGTACTCGCTTTTGAAACCGAAAAAGGTCAAGAATATTGGCTGGGATTTGACAATTTTTATAGCATCACGCGCTACAACCACAGCCCACTCTACGCAATGGTGGCCTATCAACTGAGCGAACAAATTGCATCAGCCTATGAAAACAGTGATGACTAAAACGACCTGTAGTTTAGGTGTCTTACTCACCAGCTTAACGGCGTTGTTACTCGGCTGCACTTCGCAGCCTTCAGGCCGCTATCAGCAAGCACATGATAGCGCGCCTACTCGTATGCCCACCGCAGCTGAATTACAAAGCGCGACGCCGATTCAAGAACCGTTAAGCAGACAGGGTAATCAAGACTATCAAGTTAACGGAGTCTTTTACGATGTCATGGATACTGCCAAAGGATACTCAGAGCGTGGTATTGCATCCTGGTACGGCAATAAATTTCATGGCCACCTGACCTCAAATGGCGAATATTACGACATGTATAGCATGACCGCTGCGCATACTCGTTTGCCACTGCCCACGTACGTGCGGGTCACCAATTTAGATAATCAAAAGCACGTGATCGTGCGCGTCAATGATCGCGGTCCGTTTCACTCTGAGCGCTTGATTGACCTTTCCTTTGCTGCCGCCTATAAGTTGGACATGATAGGTAACGGCACGGCACCCGTCAAAGTCGAGGCGATCGAGTTTTTATCCCCAGCCGTCGAACATCGTTATTATGTGCAGCTATTCGCCAGTGAAGATGCCGAGAAAATCGCGTCATTACGGGAACAATTACCCGAAAGTTGGCAGTCCCATGCAACTACTCAGTCAAAAGAGAGTCTACATAAGTTACTTTTAGGGCCCCTGCCTCAGGTTGAAGCCAATAAATGGCTGCAGCAAGTGAGAACGGAAGGTTTTCCTAACGCATTTAGAGTTAAAATTACCGCGAATACCGCGGAAGCAACTGACTCGAACCGTCAAAATTGATATAATCCACACTACAAAAGATGTTAAAGCGATAACCATGAAGATAGCTAACAAGATGATAAAACCACTCGTTACACTCGTTGCTGTGTTTTCCTTTGGTGTTGCAAGTGCTCAGTCGCTTGTGCCAAACCCACCCCAGGTCAATGCTAAAGCGTATATTCTTATTGATCATAAAACAGGTAAAGTACTTGCCGAGGGGAACGCCGATGAGAGCTTGCCGCCTGCAAGTCTGACCAAGATGATGACGAGCTATATTATCGGTAAGGAAATCCAAGCCGGTCGTATTAGCAATTCAGATATGGTCACCGTCAGCGAAAATGCTTGGGCAAAAAACTTCCCAGAATCATCAAAGATGTTCATCGAAGTCGGTACCGAAGTCAGCGTATCCGACCTAAATCACGGCATCATTATTTCATCAGGTAACGATGCGTGCGTAGCGATGGCTGAATACATTGCCGGCAGTGAAGGTGCTTTTGCTGACTTGATGAATACTTATGCGCAAGAAATCGGCATGACTCATAGCCACTTCGCTAACAGCCACGGTTTGCCCGATCCAGAACAATATGTATCGGCACGCGATATGAGCAAGTTAGCCAGCGCGTTAATTAATGAGACGCCAGAAGAGTATGAAATATACGCGCAAAAGTCTTATACTTACAACAACATCAAGCAATATAACCGTAATGCCCTGCTGTGGGATCGGAGCATGAATGTCGATGGCATCAAGACCGGTCATACCAGTGAAGCAGGTTATAGTTTGGTCACCTCAGCGGTTGAGGGCGATACCCGACTTATTTCAGTGGTTATCGGCACGAGCAGCGAACAAGCGCGTAAGATTGAAAGCAAGAAATTGCTTAACTACGGCTTCCGCTACTATGAAACCGTCACTGCTTATGAAGCCGGTGAAAGTTTCGTATCTCAGCGCATCTGGGGCGGCGATAACGATCAAGTTGAGTTAGGTATCAGCGAGGATGTTGTTATCACACTACCGCGTGGCCAACGCGACAAATTAAAAGCTAACTTCGAACTCAACCAAGAGTTAGAGGCACCATTGCAGAAAGGTGAGCATGTCGGCACCGTTTACCTTCAACTTGAAGGCGAAGATGTCGCATCGTTCCCGCTCGTTACTTTACAAAGTGTCGAGGAAGGCGGTTTCTTCAAACGCGCAATGGACTATATTAAACGTAAGTTCTCTGAGGAATAAGCAGGCAATATGCAAAAAACACGTTTTGATCAGCTAGTCGACTTTCCATGTCACTTTACGTTTAAAGTGATGGGCGTGGCCACTGCTACGCTTCCTGATCAAGTCGTTGAAGTATTACAGCAGCACGCACCGGGGGATTATAGTCCCTCGGTGAAGCCGAGTAGTAAAGGTAATTACCATTCTGTGTCGGTGTCTGTCCGTGTCGAGAGCCAAGAACATATCGAAACCCTCTATCGTTCGCTCGCCGACATCGATGATGTCCGCTATGTGCTATAACTGCTCGTAATAAAGCAACGCTAGCCGCCACAATCGCATCTCGTTATAATAGGCCGATGATGGATAAAATTATTATTCGCGACTTAGGTCGTCAGGCATATGAGCCTATCTGGCGTGCCATGCAATCATTCACCGACACACGCGATGACTCGACGCCCGATGAGCTTTGGATTGTCGAGCACTCACCGGTGTTTACGCAAGGTCAAGCAGGTAAAGAAGAGCACTTACTTGCCCCAGGTGATATCCCAGTCGTTCCTGTCGATCGGGGTGGACAAGTGACCTACCACGGTCCCGGGCAGCTGGTGGTTTATTTTATGCTTAATATTCGACGCTTGAGCTTAGGTGTTCGTCAGCTCGTAAACGAGATCGAGAATACCATTGTCGACGTATTGAAAGATTACGATATTGAAGCCGCACCGCGCCGCGACGCGCCGGGTGTTTACGTGAATGGCGATAAAGTCTGTTCGCTCGGTTTACGGATTCGTAAAGGCTGCTCCTTTCACGGTTTGGCGCTAAACGTCAATATGGATATGGAGCCCTTCAGCCGTATCAACCCATGTGGGTTGACCGGCATTAAAATGATTCAAACGGCGGACTTAGGCGGTCCGCAAAGCTTCGATGAAGCAGCAGAGAGGGTAACGCAACGCTTTATTAGTCGCGTTGGCTACCGAAATACTCAATCGGAAACAGGACTTGCAGAAGCTTATGTCAAAGCCAGTTAGAGTGGAACCCGGCGTCAAAATGCGCGATGCCGATAAAATGGCCCTTATTCCTGTTCAGATCGTTCCGACTGAACGCGATCAGATGTTGCGCAAACCTTCGTGGTTGAAGGTTAAGCTACCTTCCAACACACAGCGTATCGACGAAATCAAACAAGCTATGCGCAGTCACGGTTTGCACTCAGTATGTGAGGAGGCGTCGTGCCCTAATCTACCTGAGTGTTTTAATCACGGTACAGCGAGCTTTATGATCCTAGGCGATATCTGTACGCGCCGCTGCCCCTTCTGCGACGTTGCCCATGGGCGTCCGTTGCCACCTGATCCAGAAGAGGCGGTGAAACTCGGCAAGACCATCCATGACATGGGCGTGAAATATGTGGTTATTACCTCCGTTGATCGCGATGATTTACGTGATGGTGGTGCGCAACACTTCGCCGATTGTGTCCGCGAAATCCGTAAATACACTCCGGAAATTCAGGTCGAGATTTTGGTGCCTGACTTCCGCGGACGTATGAAAGTGGCGTTAGATATTTTATCGGACGAGGCACCGGATGTATTCAACCACAACTTAGAGACAGTGCCGCGTTTATATAAAGCTGCGCGTCCCGGTGCAAACTACCAGTGGTCACTGGATTTGCTGAAGAAATACAAGGAAGCACGTCCGGATGTGCGTACTAAGTCGGGTCTCATGGTTGGCTTAGGTGAAACTA
>NZ_DEYI01000044.1:0-822 GCF_002364475.1 Idiomarina sp. UBA3162 | reverse complement strand
GGTTGGCTTAGGTGAAACTAAAGAAGAGATCTTAGAAGTCATGCGCGACTTACGTGCTCATGATTGCGATATGCTAACGATTGGTCAATACCTACAGCCAAGCCGTCACCATATTCCGGTCGCACGTTATGTTCACCCTGACGAGTTCGAAGAACTCCGTGTTGCAGGCGTAGAAATGGGCTTTAGCCATATCGCGAGTGGACCCTTAGTGCGTTCATCGTACCATGCGGATCTACAAGCGGCGGGTGAAACCGTACGATGAGCACACTACTGTGGTGTTTGTTAATCGCGGGTGTCTTGCCGATTTTGGCTAAGGCACCTGTGGTGTTTTTCCAAAACCGCGAAAGCCGCTATGACAATCGCCACCCTCGCGCTCAACAATCCCGTCTTACAGGTATCGGTGCTCGCGCTGTGGCGGCACATTATAACGCCTACGAGGCATTTCCGCTCTATGCAGCCGCTGTACTTGCGAACCTAGCCAGCGAGCAAGTCAGCCCCCATGCCGTAGCACTTGCGGTCAGTTTCATTGTGCTTCGCATCGCTTACAACATTCTTTATTTGCTTAATTGGGACAAGCTACGCTCTCTGGTGTGGTTTTTCGCATTCTTGTGTCCTATCTTAATGTTGGCTCAATTGGCTATCATGCAATAAACGAAACTTTTGCAGTCGCTGATATAAGTCGGGCCAAACGCCCGATTGATGGCGTTCCATCAAGGTTTCTTGCGCAACAGGTTTCCATGCAAAGCGCCCCGCTACAGCCTCGCAGGTTTGCGCTGCATACATACCGACACGCTCTAAATCATTTGAAGACCCCAACTGCCA
>NZ_DEYI01000060.1:0-2831 GCF_002364475.1 Idiomarina sp. UBA3162 | reverse complement strand
ATAGCCAACCGTACGAATAGGGACATGCAGCGAGCGGCGTTGAACCGATGCTGTTCTTACCCCTAAATTATTAACTACATTGGGTGATATGCTAATGGTTCCCGGACCTTCATTACCTCCTGTGCTCTCCTCATAAACGGGGACGAGATCCATTCCCATCGGAGATTTACCCGGTTCATCACGGCGGTAATTGGGATCCATCGGTGCTACCCAATAGAGTGGCTGGGGTTCTGCGCTTTGCCCTGCTGCGGCAGATGGTGCATCAGAAGGAAGTAGGAATGTATATGTTAACGCAGTCATTGCACCGCCGATAACACATCCTAAAATAATGGCTTTCGTGTTATTCATTATTGTTCTCCGAATTGAGTCTTGGAAATACCTGCGGTGGTATTGAAATAATAATTAAGTCGAATGTTTGTTCTGACGAGATCCACATCGATATCCAATGCATCAATACGCGCATTCAAATCCGCGATACGCGCGCGAGCAACTTCGGCGAAATCGCCGTCATCATTGGTGTAGGCATTCAAGGACGCATCTGCTTGTTCTTGCATTTGTGCTAATAACTCGTCGTTGTATAACGATTGCCTGTCAGTTAAACGTTCTCGCTCAGCGTATAACGACTGGATGGCAGACATCATTTCGCGCAGTGCGAGTAACTTGTCAGTCTTTATGGCTTCTGATTGATTTACGGCTGCAGAGACTTCTTTGTCTTGACGGTTTTCAGTAAAAATAGGTAAATCAAAACTAACACCGACTGACAAAAAATCAGCTCGACTTGCACCTGCCGGGGTATCATCGCGAAAAGCGTAACTGGCATTTACGCCCCATTGGGGTTTGTATTTTTCTTTAGCTAACTCAACCCCGGTTTGACTCGCTCTGATACGTTGATTAATGGATAAAATATAAGGGTGATCTGCGAGTAATTCCGCGAGCTGTTGTTGGTTTTTCCTTTCTACCATTAACAACGTGTTGTCAGTGATTTTTGCAATGGCAGGTAATGTATTAGGCAACTGCAACGCGCTAAATGCATCAAAGCCAAGTTGGCGTGCAGACTGCTGGTTTTTTAGGATCCATTCCAATAACTTACCTGTTGCGCGTTCTTCCAGTGCTTGTAGTTTTGTTAATCTGTCTTCTAACCGCGTCAATTCTAACTTTGCCCTAATGATGTCTTGTTGTCGCACGCGTCCAAGGGCGGTCGCATAATTCGCTTTGGCAATGTCACTGAGTTGCTCAAACAATGCCCTATCTTGATGGATTAGCTTAATACCCTGCTGCGCGCGATAAATTTCAAGCCAAATATCTGAGACCTGCACACGTGTGCGGGCGATGCGATCAGCACGCATTAATGGGTGCTCGGCGGCTTGCTCTCTTAATTGACGAGAACGAATATCTAACGAATCCCCTCTGGGGAACATCTGCGAAACCCCTGCCTTAAGTTGCGTCATGGGTTCTTGATCGAATGCGAATCCATCTGTTGGTAAGTTCGCTAAACCAATATTAACTACCGGGTCCGGCAAACTAGCGGCTGCCACGCTACTTGAAACAATGGCTTGCTCGCGATACTCACTGCCTACAAGCCAAGGGTCGTTGTTAATCGCGATTTCAACAGCCTGCTCCAATGTCAATACCGACTTGGTTTGACTTTGGGCGAGCCCAGTATTCAAAAGCGTCATTAGTACAATGACATGAAATGAAAAGCGTCTCATTAGAATTGCTCCTCATAGGTATTAACTTCGGCATAAGTGGTTGCGCTGCCATCGTCATTGAGTTGCAGAATAAGATAAGGACGAAATTGATCACCGACTTCCATACCAGGTGAGCCAATTGGCATAGCCGGCACACTGAGTCCGATGGCGCCTTCAGGTATATTGTCTAAAAATTGCTGAATGAATTTTGCTGGAATGTGACCTTCAAAAACAAAACCGCCTGGGGACAATGCCGTATGGCACGAACGGTAATTAGGCGCAACACCATATTTGTCTTTAATTCGAGACATTAACGTAACATTGGATACGTCTGCGTCGAACCCGTGCTCTTCAATATGGTTCACCCACTTTTGGCAACACTTACAAGAACGGCTTTTGTAGACTGTTAAGGACGTTATCGGGGATTCAGTCACTGCCTCTGAATCGTTATTTATCTGTGTTGCGTCGGTACATGCTGATAAAAACAGTGCAAACACCAAGGCTATCCACATCGAGCGATGCGTAATAATTGACATAATTACTTTCTCATTTCTATTGTTTAAATAAATGGCTTGCTACGAACATTCGACTAACAAGCGATATCATTGCCCGGATTCTAGACGGACTTATCCTGCTTAAATGAGAGAGTGTTTCGGAGGGCGCTGCAATCCACCTAAAAAGATTTGGTTTAGGTTTGGGTTAAGAGACTGAATACTCAGCGACACGCCTTCGGGTGACGAATGAGCTTGACTAGAGAGAAGACCAATATGAAACATCGCCATTGGACAACAGCAATCTTGCTGACAACAATCATTCATATCATCGCTTTGCGAGTGTTTCATCATGTCATGAGCGCTGTGCATATCGTGAGATCCGAGATCCATCTCCGCTGCCATTTCGTCACTGCATGGCATTTGCGCGAATGCAAATGACTCACTCACTTGCACACTGAGCAATGCAATAACAATAATTATGTGAATGAAGGCGCTTTTCACGGTCTCGTCGTTCCTTGGTGTTTGACAGACAGCAGTCAATGACTGTTTATTAATTGTTGCTGATGTTAGCACCATCGCCTGACAACCAGATTACCCCTACATTACAATTCGGTAATATAAACAATTGTAACCGTTCAGCAGGGCCCTA
>NZ_DEYI01000076.1:0-21142 GCF_002364475.1 Idiomarina sp. UBA3162 | reverse complement strand
GGAAGCTATCTACGAATTTGAAGTTGAGGATATGCCTGTGACAGTGGCTGTCGACAGTGATGGACAAAACGCACATGAGCAAGGTCCTGCAATTTGGAAGGTTAAAATTGCAGAGCTCGACGAAAAGCTAGGAGCATAAATCGTGTTGAATGACATGATGACTATAAGCACCACCATTTGGGTGGTGCTTTTGTTTGTGGCGACGTTAATCAGTGTCGTGTTTACTGTGTTGTGGCGTACTCAGGTGAAAAGAGCTGATGCCTTGTCACAAACAGTTGAAGAGCAAACGGAGCAACTAGGACACTTGCGTGAACGTCTACATTATACTGAATCTCAGTGGCAAACGCTCAGAGCAACAGCTGCACAAGAGCGTCGTGCAAGTGAGGATAAGCTACGTGCCTTTGAAGCCGCTGAACAACGTATGTCGCAGCAGTTTGAGAATTTAGCCAACCGGATTTTTGAACAGCGTTCGAACCAAATGCAGCAACAGCACCAACAGAGCCTGCAAGCAACGCTCGCCCCTTTCAAACAACAACTCGAAAGTTTTAAGCAGCAAGTACAGCAACAACATAGCGATGAGACCAAAGAACGCGCGGCATTACGCAGTGAACTGTTGTCATTGAAGACACTGAATCAACAGATGGCGCAAGAGGCGGATGCACTGACGCGTGCGTTGAAAGGGGATAACAAACACCAAGGTAACTGGGGTGAGGTAGTGCTTGAGCGTATCTTGCAACAGTCTGGTTTGCGAGAGGGGCATGAATACGATACTCAATCGTCATTTGCGGATGATGATGGCAAGCGGTTACGTCCCGATGTGATTGTGCATCTACCTAACGAACGCGATGTTGTGATTGACTCAAAAGTTAGCTTATCAGCCTATGAGCGCTACTTTAATAGCGATGATGAGGCGGTCCGCAAACAAGCACTCAATGAGCATGTACAGTCGCTTAAGCAACACATTAAGCAATTAGGCAAAAAGAATTATCAGCAGTTACAGGGTATCAAAACACTTGATTATGTATTGTTGTTCGTGCCGATTGAACCCGCATTTTTGCTCGCCGTGGACAAAGATCCGGAATTAATTAAGCTGGCGCTTGATGAGCAAATTATGTTGGTGAGTCCGACCAACTTACTCGTTGCTTTACGCACTATCCACAACATTTGGCAGTATGAACACCAAAACCAAAACGCTCAGCATATCGCGACCGAGGCCGGTAAGCTGTACGATAAATTTGTCGGCTTTGTTGAGGATTTAGACAAGATAGGAGCAGGCATTCAAACCCTTGAACAACGCTACCAAGATGCGATGAAAAAGCTCAGTCAAGGGCGTGGCAACCTACTCACTCGGGTTGAAAAGTTTCGCACGATGGGGGTGCAAACCAGTAAGCAGCTTAGTGCAACGACGCTTCATAAAGAGGCTGATGACGAGGCGCCTGCGGATGATTGACTGTGACTTGACCGCAGATCCATTGCTGTCGCTGAAGACGCACTGCCATCAGCACATGTTGTAGGCTGTTCAATTGTAAGCGTACGCACAGCATATCGTGGCTCTGGCTATGTTTTAATAGTTTGACCGCTGAGGCAAAGCGTTGCTGATCGATAGGCGAAAATTGCTTGAGCCACTGCGCAGCATCAGCCAATTTAGCGCGATTGCGGCGTTTCGATGAGCTCTCAGCCGGGCTGTTAATCAAAATGATATTGCTCGTTGGCAAATAGAGATAAGTATAAAGTGCGTTGCTTGTCATAAGTTGCGGCTCCGAAATAATTCGTAAATTATTTTGACGAAGCCGCGGTGCGTTAAACAGACGCTAACAGTGCTATAAAATGTCTGCGTTTAATGCTTTAGAACGGTAGTGATCGACCCACATTGAAGTCGCCCCAGCAATTGCGACGGGCATAATAATCAAATTGATAAACGGCAACATAGTGATAATTGTGATCGCCATGCCAAAACTCAGTGAGCGGAACTTTTGAGCGCGCAATTCAAAGCGCATACGGCCGAAGTCGAGTTTATGATTATCGAACGCGTAATCCATATACTGAATCGCAAGCATCCAGCATACCCATAAAAACCATATGATCTGACCGATGACCGGTACAAACAGCGACAGTAAGAAGAACCCAATGGCACGGGGTAAGTAATACGCAAGTTTTTGGAACTCACGCCCAACCGTGCGCGGGATATCCTTAATTAATCCCAGCACGCCATCGTCGCCCAAGGGCTGACCTGACTCGTATTGCTCAACCTTTTCGGCGAGTAGGCCATTAAAAGGCGCTGCGATGATATTGGTGATCGCAGTAAAAATAAACGCAAATAAGCCCAGTATAAAAAGTACAGTCAATGGCCAAATAAGATACTCTAACCATTGGAAGTAACTCGGCAACCATCCCATTAACTGGTCAATCCAACCACTGGTGCGACTCATGAGCCAACTAAACGCTGCGGCAAATAGTATAAAGTTAATTAAGATCGGACCTACCACGAAGCGTTTAAGGCCTTTAGTAGTCATTAACTGAAATCCTCGAAGCAAATAGGCGAAGCCCGAATCGCTAAACACTGCTTTTTGCATTGAGTAACCTTTGTTGAGTTGATGTATAGTATTAGGATAATGCTAAAACGCCTGCTTTGCAGTGGCTAAATTGTTACAAAACTCAAATGAATCTGCTAGAGTTTCTAGCTCACGCTTAAACGAACTCGCGCGATGGATATAACGACAATAAAATGCGCCTGAAACATATAAAATTGGCTGGTTTTAAATCGTTCGTCGATGCCACCAAAGTGCCTTTTCCCGATCAAATGACGTGTGTCGTTGGCCCGAATGGCTGCGGCAAGTCGAACGTAATTGATGCGGTGCGTTGGGTACTGGGTGAAAGCTCAGCCAAGAACCTGCGTGGCGACGCCATGACTGATGTGATCTTTAACGGATCTAATGCGCGCAAACCCGTATCCCAAGCGAGTGTGGAATTGGTTTTTGATAATACCAGTGGCCGTATTCAAGGCGAGTTCGCTTCCTATAATGAAATCTCAGTAAAACGACAAGTGAGTCGAGATGGTCAGTCAAACTACTTCCTGAACAACAGCAAGTGTCGGCGACGAGATATCACTGATTTATTTCTTGGCACAGGCTTAGGCCCACGCAGTTACGCGATCATTGAGCAAGGCATGATATCCCGTCTTATCGAGTCTAAGCCGCAGGAACTCCGTGTTTTTATTGAAGAAGCCGCCGGTATTTCAAAATACAAAGAACGTCGTAAAGAGACCGAAAACCGCATACTGCATACCCGAGAAAATCTAGAGCGAATCAGTGATGTACGAGAAGAGCTTGGCCAACAACTGCAAAAACTACAGCGCCAAGCTGCGGCTGCACAGCGTTATAAAGAGTTGAAAGCACAAGAACGTGACTTAAGAGCATTATTATTAAGTAGTCGCTGGTGGCAATTAAATGAGAAACAAGACCAGCTCCGTGAACAACGTAATCACTATCGACTAGAACTTGATCGTTGGCAAACTGAACAAACAGGCGATGAAAAAGGTGTGATCTCGCTGCGAGAACAAGCCGAAGAGCTCAAACAGCGCGTCGAACAAGCGCAACAGGCGGTATATGAGTGTAATCATCAGATTGTGCGCATTGAGCAGGCAATGCAGCACCAACGCCAACTCGAACAACAACGGGAAGCACGCGTTGCGCAGCTAAACCAAGAACGTGAACAGTTGACTGAACATGATGCTGAGGACAATCAAAGTGCTCAGCGCTTGACGCAGAAAATCGCTGAGCTTGAGCCTGGCTTAGAGCAACTTGAAGCGCAATTGGAAATGGCTACAACGCGGCACGACGAAGCTCGTGAGCAACTACAACGTATTGAACAAGATGAAGAGCAAACTCGACGGTGGTTACGAGAGGTAGAACAGCAAAAGCAACGCAACGAATTAGCGTTACAACAAGCTGAACACACCATTAGCCACAGTCGTGAAACACTAGCCGAACTTGCTGAGCAGCGCGTGCAAGTGCATCAACAAACACAAGCTATTGGTATCGCGCAGCAGCAAGAGAAATTAACCGATACTCGGGCACAACTGGATCGTAGCGAGTCCGAATTAACGAACGCGACCGAATCTTATGAAGCCGTACAACGCGAACTGCAAACGTGCCAAGCGCAATTGCAAGGCCTGCAACGCGAACAACACAGTCAACAAACACGGGCTGAGCTGTTGCGTGAATGGCTTGCAGGCGAGGACGGTAGCGTCAATGCGCACGTGCGGCAATGGGCGAAGGATAATCAGCTGCGCAGCTTACCGGAAATACTCGATGTTGAACCGGCGTGGCGAGATGCGGTGGAGGCCTGGTTGTCACCGTGGCTCAATAGTTATTGGAGCGAAGATAACGCATTGCTCGATTCGCTCCCAAAGGGGGCTATGCTATCACGCCCTGAACCGGCTATAACGTTTCCCCACGGCGTGACGGGATTGGTTGATGTGGTGTCAGGCTCAGTGCGTGACTGGCCGTTGGTTCAACGTTGTTTAGTCGCTGATACAGTCAACGATGGACAACGCTTGTTATGCCAATGTCCGCAGGCCATCGCGGCACTGACAAAAGCGGGAGATATTGTTCTGCCCGGATTAGTACACCGTGCAGGCGAGCAAAACAAACAGGGGTTGTTACACAAACAAGCAGAGCTAGCGCAATTAGAGCAAAATCAGCAGGTAATTGAGGCTCAAATAAGCGAAATGGTTGAGACGTACGATCGTTTTGCGCAGCAATTAGATGAAGCTAAAAGTGCCAAGCAGCAGGTAGAGCAAACTCACAATACACTGCGCGAGGCTTGGGTGCGCGCGCAGCAGCAGTTAGAAAATGCGGAACAGCAGTATCAGCGTTTTGAGAGCACCTTGTTACAACTCGGCGATAAAGAGGCGCAGATTCAATCTAAACTAGAGAGTGCCGAGCAGCAGGCGGCATTGTGTGAGTCCACCGCGGACGAATTGGAGTTGCAGCTTGAACAATTACAGACTGAACTCAACCAATCTCAACGAGCAAGTGTCGAACAACACCAGCGCGAGTGTGAGCAACAAGCACAAAGTGTTCGTACGCAACTCGACCAGCACCGCTTACAATTGACGAGTGCCCAAGAACAACATGCTCAACTACAACGAATGTCCGAGCGGCAAAGCCAACGTCTGCAGGCGATCGAGCTCGAGCTGAGAGAACTCGCTGAACAGAAAACTGAAAGCAAAGAGCCACAGCAGGCGCAACTCGAAGACTTGTTAGCACAGCGCGAAGAACGCAGTGAAACGTTGCAACAAGCGCGAGATGAGCTGGCACAAATAGAGCAGGATATTCACGAGCTCAGCCAAGGCCGATCGCAACTACAACTTAAAATTGATCGTACACAGCAAGCGTTGCAAGGTATTGATATTGAGCACGCCAAACTGGATGAGCGCACGCAAGGCGTGCTTGAACAGCTCTCACAAACCCAAAAAACACTCAAGGAAGTGCTACCTAAATTGCACGAAGCGGTGGATGCGGGATCAAGTATGAGCCAACTTGAGCAAACGTACTCGCAACAACTCGAGCGTACTACTCAGCAAATTGGTCGTTTGGGCGCTATTAATTTAGCGGCGATTGAAGAAGCAGAAACGCAAAAACAACGTAAAGATTATCTCGATGAGCAATACGATGATTTATCGTCGGCGTTAGAAACACTTGAAGCGGCTATACAAAAAATTGACCGCGAGACACGGCAGCGCTTTAAAGCAACTTTTGATGCCGTCAATGGTGACCTGCAAAAGCTGTTCCCGAAAGTGTTCGGGGGCGGTTCAGCATCACTAGAGTTAACGGATAGTGATTTACTGGAAACCGGTGTGACTATCATGGCGCAACCGCCAGGTAAAAAGAACAGCACGATTCACCTACTCAGCGGTGGAGAAAAAGCGTTGACCGCTTTATCATTAGTATTTGCTATTTTTAGGCTAAACCCAGCGCCGTTTTGTCTGCTCGATGAAGTTGACGCGCCTTTGGATGATGCCAACGTAGGGCGATTCTGCCGCTTGGTACAAGAAATGTCAGAAACAGTTCAGTTTATTTATATCAGCCATAATAAAGTCGCCATGGAAATGGCAACGCACTTGGCCGGTGTAACCATGCAAGAAGCTGGCGTATCGCGACTCGTTGCTGTTGATATTGAACAAGCTGTGGCAATGACCGAAGCATAATAATAAAGGAAGTATGACATGAGCAATTTACAGATAACACTCAGTATTATTGGAGTATTGCTGATTGCTGGCATTATTGCCCACGGCTTATGGACGATGCGGCGCAACAATAGCATCTATAAACAAGCGCAGAGTGAAGTCGCTGAAAAGCGTCATCAGCAACAATCTGACGATGACTTTGATGCCGACGGCATTGGTGCGGTGAAAACGATTAAAGCCACGCGCGATGAGCCTAAGGCAACCACGAGCCAAGCTGCGCAAATGTCGATGGATCTCGATTTAGAGACGGATGACGAAACAACACCCTTACCATCCATGCGCGTTGATCAAGATGAAGAGCCTGCACCTGTTAAAGAGACTGAAACTGATACTCAACCTGCGTCGTATGAGGCTGAACCTGCGGAAGATGAAAACCTGGATGAAGCTGAGCTAGAAACAGAACAGCAACCCACGCCCGAAACGGCACCTGAAGCTGCGCCTACAACGCAAGCCGAAGAAAAGCCTCAGCCGCCGCAGGATGTGATTTCGTTGTTCGTTAAAGGCAACGTGCAAGGCGCGCTATTGTTGCAAATGATGACAGAATTAGGTTGTAAGTTTGGCGAGATGGGTATCTTCCATCGTTATGAAAATACTAACGGTACTGGAACCTTGATTTTCTCCGTGGCCAATATGTTCAATCCAGGTACATTTGATCTTGATAATATCGAACAATTTGAAACCGATGGTGTCGCTTTATTTATGACGTTGCCGATCAACTATGACGGACAGCAGGCCTTTAATATGATGTTGAACGCGGCGAAAAAGCTTGCCACTGAAATTCCACAAGGGCAAGTACTCGATGGTTCTCGTCAACTGCTAACGCGTCAATCGATTCAGCAAGCACATCAAAAAGTACGCCAATACGAATCCACGCCTTAAAGAGATATACACAACGATATGAGCCGTCCATCGACTGTAGAGCAGCGCATGCGTGAGCTAGAGCAACAGCTGACACGCTATAATAAAGAATATTATGAGCTGGATGAACCAACGATTCCTGATAGCGAATACGATAAGCTATTTCGCGAACTGCAAACACTCGAAGCTGATAACCCCGAACTAAAAAGCCAACACTCACCGACTGAAAAAGTCGGTAGCAAGCCGCTTGATGCGTTCACTTCAGTGACTCACGAGCTGCCGATGTTGTCATTAGACAATGCATTCAACAGCGAGGAGTTTGCGGCGTTCGCTGAGCGAATTCAACAACGAGTGGATAGTTCGGTGGCGTGGGCGTTCTGTTGCGAACCTAAATTGGATGGTTTGGCTGTCAGTATTTTATACGAAAATGGCAAGCTCGTGAGAGCCGCGACCCGCGGTGACGGCTATTCAGGTGAGGACATCACCGCAAATGTTAAGACGATTAAAAATGTGCCATTGCAATTAAATGCTGAGGCACCGGAACGAGTTGAAGTGCGTGGCGAAGTGTTCATGATGACGGATGCATTCGAGCGTTTTAATGAAGCCGCACGTAAGCGTGATGAGAAAGTCTTTGCCAACCCGCGTAATGCCGCGGCAGGTAGTTTGCGCCAACTCGACTCTCGAATAACGGCAAAACGACCATTGCACTTCTACGCATACAGCTTGGGTGTGGTAAGCGAGCAGGACCAAGATCAGTTGGCTGACTCGCACTATGAACGTTTGCAGCAGTTAAGTGCTTGGGGTCTGCCGATTAACGATGAAGTGAAACGAGTTGACTCGGTTGAGGCGTGCGAAGCCTATTATCAAGCGATGTTAGACAAGCGCGACAGGCTACGTTACGAAATTGACGGCATTGTTTACAAGGTTGATTCGATTCGTATGCAGACTGAGCTTGGCTTTGTTGCGCGTGCGCCACGCTGGGCGATTGCGCGTAAATTTCCTGCACAAGAGCAACTAACGCGCATTACTGGCGTTGATTTTCAGGTGGGTCGTACCGGGGCCATTACCCCTGTGGCTCGCTTAGAGCCTGTTTCAGTCGGGGGAGTCACGGTATCCAACGCGACACTCCATAATGCCGACGAGATTGCACGTTTAGGTGTCATGATCGGTGATACTGTGAGTATTCGTCGTGCTGGGGATGTCATTCCTCAAGTCGTTAATGTGTTAGAAAATGAGCGGCCCGCAGACGCTCAAGTGATTGAGTTTCCCACACGTTGCCCGGTGTGCGACTCAGAGGTCGAACGTATCGAAGGTGAAGCGGTAGCTCGGTGTAGCGGTGGGCTCATTTGTGCCGCCCAACGTAAAGAGGCAATCAAACATTTTGCTTCGCGCAAGGCGATGGATGTGGATGGTCTTGGTGATAAACTGGTTGAGCAACTGGTCGATAAAGAATGGGTTAAGTCACCGGCGGACCTTTATGAGTTAAAAACGCCTGTGATTGCGTCGTTACCTCGGATGGGTATGAAGTCGGCTCAAAACTTGGTGAACGCGATTGCTCAAACGCGCGAAACGACATTACCTCGATTTATCTATGCCTTAGGTATTCGTGAGGTGGGCGAGGCCACTGCCAACAATCTTGCGGCGCACTTTGGTACCTTTGATGCGCTTCAGAACGCAGATGTGGACGCATTACAAGAAGTGGATGATGTCGGTCAGGTGGTCGCCAAGCATATTGTTGCGTTTTTCCGAGAGGCTCATAATCAAACGGTTGTCGACCAATTGCGTCAGTGGATTAGCTTTCCAGAGGGCGAGGCAGTAGGACCCAAAAGCGATAGCCTAGCTGGACAAACGTTTGTGTTAACAGGCACGTTGACGCAAATGACGCGGGATGAAGCAAAAAAAGCATTGGAGTCGCTCGGCGCTAAAGTGAGCGGTTCAGTCTCTAAGAAAACGTCGGCGGTTTTTGCTGGAGATAATGCCGGTTCAAAATTGGCTAAGGCAGAAAGCTTGGGCGTACCGGTTAAAACGGAAGACGAGTTAATAGCTTTACTTCAATCAAGTTAAATTGTCTCATTAGAGGATGCGGCAAGCTATTTGCTGCGCCGCATGCTCAAGTCTTTGATAAGGCCGCTTCCGTTAATTTCGCTAATGCCATTCTCGTCAAACTCAAATTTTAACGTTGGGTGTGTGGTATCCACTAAGAAACTGCGGTCATCAAGTTCAAACACCAAATGTTTAAACGGCTTTTCCTCATCGAAGTCACCACGCGGATACACACGAACGCTGTGACTACCGATATCTAAATTAAATGATTTAAAAAAACCGTTAGCAAATTCAGCAACGTAGATCAGACCTTCGTCGTTAACGATTACGTTAAGAATGTAATTAGGTGGGATTTCATCAGTACGTAGTTGTGCATCGCCCGCTTTAAAAATATGAGTGTCAAAATGCTTAACGTAGGCAAAGCCAAAGTCTATCGCCTCTTTGCGACCCGAGGGGTAAGTCAACTGGCCTTTTCCTTCTGCTCGCCAATCTGCAGCCATGGCTGACTGCGGCAGAGCCATTACGAGTAGAGTTGGAATAAGCAGTAGTGTAAGCACTAAACGTATCATGAAATCGACCTTACAGGGATAAATAAGCCGCCAGTATCGAACGATTTGAATGATGAATCAATACCTCAATCCGCATAGCTAGGCGCACCTATACGACACCAGAGGCGCGCCTAACAACATTTAACTACTTAAGAGTTAACGTTAACCACGTCGACTTTAAGTGTCAGCCGTTGGCCAGGTTGGAGGTAGCGGCTACGACTAATGTTATTCCACTGCTCAATTTGTGAGATGGTCACGTTGAAGCGATTGGCAATACGGGCGAGCGAATCACCACTGCGCACTTGATAGATAATAGTACGCAGTATACCTGTTGACTGCGGTGCTGATTCACCTTTCTGCCAAATCACCAGTTTCTGGCCGGGTCTCAAATAGTCGCCAGGCGCCATTGAATTCCAGCTAGCTAACTCTCTCACGCCAACATTAAACGCGCGGGAAATGTCCCACAGGGTGTCCCCCGACTGAACCTGATAGTTGACCTTAGACTTGCCATATTGTTTGCTTTGTTTGGCGATACGACGTTGATTTGACGACAAGGTGTATTGCTCTAAGTCTTTAGTGGCAACAGGAATCAACAGGTAGTCACCGCTACGAATCAAT
Source organism: Idiomarina sp. UBA3162 (assembly GCF_002364475.1). NCBI lineage: Bacteria > Pseudomonadati > Pseudomonadota > Gammaproteobacteria > Alteromonadales > Idiomarinaceae > Idiomarina > Idiomarina sp. UBA3162. The sequence continues at coordinate 10,825 of NZ_DEYI01000076.1, read as the reverse complement.
GCGCCGTTGAGTTCGTTGACGCTCTGAATTACGTCTACTGAAGTATTATACTTTTTCGCAATGGTCAGCAAACTCTCACCCGAGCGGATCTTATGACGCTTCCAACTTAACCAGTCCTTAGGATCGGTTTTATTTATCGCACTCTCAAAAATGCTTGCGTTCGGTTGTGGAAGCAATAAACGGTGAGGACCGTCTGGTGCTGTTGCCCAACGGTTGTATGCTGAGTTATAGCGATGTAGCGTTTCCAGCGGTAATTCAGCCATATCCGCTGCGAGTGCCAGATCAATTTGACCCGGTACCTCAATGACATTCAGTTGCGGCTGGTTTTCGATAGGATACCAAACAATGCCGTACTCGTCGGTGTTCGCAAGAATGTCTGCTAACGCGAGTAATTTGGGGACATAGGCACGGGTTTCGCGCGGTAAGTCCAAGTTCCAAAAGTCGGTGGGTTCGCCTTTACGCTTATTGCGGCGGATGGCCGCAGCGACTCGGCCTTCACCTGAGTTATACGCGGCAAGTGCATGCAACCAATTACCATCAAAGTAATCGTGCAGGGCTTCGAGGTAATCCAGCGCTGCGCGGGTTGCGGCATAAACATCGCGGCGCCCGTCGTACCACCAGTCAATTTTGAGTCCATAATGACGGGCTGTCGATGGAATAAACTGCCACACACCTGATGCACTGCCGTGGCTATAAGCAAACGGATCGAATGCGCTTTCTACAATCGGTAGCAAAGCAAATTCCATTGGCATACCGCGGCGATCAATTTCCTCAACGATCAGATGAAGAAAGGGTTCGGCGCGCTTTCCAACACGTTCAAGATATTCCGGGTGACTTAAATACCAATTACGTTGTGAATTAACACGTGCATTATCCGGTACTTGAAAAGCCAGTTTTAAACGAATCCGTTGCCAAAGATCATCAATAGGTACGGGCTCAGCCTTTTCGCTTTTCGATTTATCGGGTGTCACTTCTACTGGAACGGGTTGCAGCTCAGCGATATTAACCGGTGTTGCTGAGGTCGTTTCAGGCTGACTTTGATTAACACTTACATTCTCATCAGAATGCAGGAGAGAGGTCACTTGGCAGCCTGAAAGCGTTAACAGAGAAGCGCTTAGCACTGAACTCGTTAATAATTTATAACGTACATTCATGGTCAGTTTCTTTAATAATGTTATAATATAACGTGGATATACTACGTGACTACGCGTTATCTTTCCACTCTCTGATAATAGCGAAGACGTTTTCAGCTCCTTCGATACCTTTCTCCGCATATTCACTGGCTGCATCACGAACCGGTGATTGATCAAACCGTAAAAACGGGTTAATCGCTAACTCCAACTGTAAAGTGGAGGGTAAAGTTATCTGGTCATCCTGACGCATGAGTTTTACTTTTTCTAAATAGCTCTGCAAAACCGCATTGTCGGGTTCGACAAGCGAAGCAAAGGTTAAGTTCGCTTGAGTGTATTCATGTGCACAAAAAACCCGCGTTTCGCCCGGTAATCGACGTAATTTATCGAGCGATGCAACGAACACTTCAGGTGTGCCTTCGAACATTCGTCCACAGCCGCCCGAAAACAGAGTATCGCCACAGAACAGGGCTGTTTCACCGTAAAAGCTAATATGATCGAGTGTATGTCCAGGCGTAGCCAGCACTGCAAAGGATAAGCCGGCTAGGTTAACGGTGTCGCCTTCCATGACTGCATAATCAATCCCGCTGATTGCCGGGTTGTCAGGGCCATAGCAAGTCGCCGGATAACGTGCCTTTAGTGCTTCGAGGCCACCCGTATGATCATGGTGATGATGGGTGATGAGGTAACCAGCGATATGCTTATTATTAGCTTCAAGCCACTCGACGACCGGTTTGTCATCACCTGGGTCAACGACAATGACACGATCCTGACTCGATTCAATTAACCAAATATAATTATCATCAAACGCTTTAACTGGATGTACTCGCATACTCTTGGTTTCCTCGCTATGATTATGCGTAGACTCTAGCCTAACACAAAGGTCGACCCTTGTTTATTCAACCCGCATATCGTCGCAGTGAGATGCAGGAACCACAGAATTGGCAGCAACTCGCCAATGGCTGCCTTATTCAAGCCTGTGTGCAACAGCAATTAGACGACTCGCGCACACATTGTCTAAACGGCGTCACGTTGACGCTGGGTAACTTAGCCCAGCAATTAGATGTCAGTGGCTTTACTTTGGGCCGGCCTGTGAATATTTGCCAAACCGCGCAGCAAGTAAATGATGGAAATCGTATAAGTGCTCACTATACTCACTTGCCAATTAAAAACGAATCAATAGACACCTTAGTGTGTCCATTTGTGTTGGATTTTGCTGCCGATCCACATCAAGTTCTACGTGAACTACTGCGTGTTTTGGCGGATGACGGCACTTTAATTTTGGCAGGCTTTAATCCATTGAGTCCGGCTGTATTGAGCGGCTTGTGGCGCAGTAAAAGTTACCCTTTTCCATGGCAGGGACGTTATTTTACTCATGCACGCGTAAAAGATTGGTTATCCTTGCTAGGCTTCAGGGTTGAACGACAACGCTACTTTATCGAACACTTTTTCACCCAACAGGCGACCGAGACGGGCGGTCATAGTGAGTGGATTTGCCAACGCTGTCCGTGGCTCAGTGCGGGTTACTGGTTGGTTGCCAAAAAATCGTGTTACATCAAACCACAAGCCAACAAGGTAAGAAAAGAGCGTTTAAACTTGACACAAGCGCTACCTGCGGCGAGAGTAAAACAATCTGCAAATTGGCATTATGAAGAGAGGTAATTATGGTAATCGATGCTAAAAAGCTTTGTCAGACGGCAAAAAACAACGTTAATGAAGTGACAACCGAACAACTTCAGCACGCGCTTAGAGACGGAGCGCGCATCATTGATGTGCGTGAGCCAGCGGAATATACGCAAGGGCATATCCGCGAAGCGGTGAACATGCCGCGGGGTGTGTTAGAAATGCAGCTCAATCAACATCCCGATGTCGCCGGTTATGATGACGCCTTAGAACGTATTGCCGAAAAACCGTTGTACCTCATCTGCCGCACCGGTGGGCGTTCAGCTCTAGCTGCGGAAAGTTTGCAACGTATGGGCTTTGAGCAGGTCTATAGTGTTGATGGCGGGATGAACGCTTGGCAGGAAGAAAAGCGTCCAGTCGTTGCCGGCGAAGACTAAGTACCGAAATTACTCGGCACTGAAGCCTTTATCAACGGTAGTCGGGTTTTGTTCTGCTGCGGCGCGTGCAAGTTCGTCGCAGCGTTCATTTTGCGGGTGACCCGCATGCCCCTTAACCCACTCCCATGTCACGTTATGACGTGCAATCGCCTGATCCAACTGCTGCCACAGGTCAACATTTTTCACAGCTTTTTTATTCGACGTACGCCATCCATTACGTTTCCAATTGTGGATCCATTGCTCAATGCCTTGCTTTACATATTGACTATCGGTTGTCAGAATAACCTCACAGGCTCGGTTGAGGGTTTGCAGCCCCTTAATGCATGCGAGTAATTCCATTCGGTTGTTGGTGGTACACTGGTAACCACCACTCAGCTCTTTATGGTGTTGACCATACTCGAGTACGACACCGTAACCACCGGGACCTGGATTGCCTAGACATGAGCCGTCTGTGAAAATATGTACTTTAGCCATGCTACTCACTGTAAACTGAACCTAAACCGCGAGTATATCAGGAATCGAACACTATGCGTCAGATCGTTTTAGATACGGAAACCACAGGCATCAACCCCGCCGAGGGACATCGCATTATCGAAATTGGGTGCATTGAACTGATTGATAGGAAGCCCACCGGTAATCACTTCCATGTCTACATCAACCCTGAGCGTGTGGTCGAAGACGAAGCCATTGCAGTGCATGGTATTACCAACGAATATTTAGCTGATAAGCCTGTATTTGCGCAGGTGGCCGACGCTTTCATTGATTTCATCAAAGGCTCCCAGTTAGTCATTCATAATGCACCCTTTGACGTCGGTCATATGGATGCTGAGTTTCAGCGTCTGGGTAAAATGTATGGTAAAACGTACGATTATTGCGACGTCTTGGACTCACTACAGCTAGCGCGTGAGATGCGGCCAGGGCAACGCAATAGTTTGGATGCTTTGTGTAAGGCGTTTTATGTTGATAACTCAGCACGAGAGTTACACGGCGCTTTATTAGATGCCGAGATCCTTGCTGATGTCTATCTGGCGATGACGGGGGGACAAACAGCGTTAAAACTGAACAGTCAAAGTCAAGAAAATGAAAATAAAGAGCCTGGGCATATTGCTCACCAAGCAATAAAAGATCGCCCCCCACTAAAGGTTTTACGTGCCTCAGCCGATGAAGAAGAACAACATCAACAACGTTTGGCGATTGTAAAATCTGAAGGTGGCGCGTGCTTGTGGCTCGATTCGTAATAACTGCATTACTAGGATTCCTATTCGCTCTCAGTAGCGCTGCGCTAGCACAATCAGCGCAAGAGCGCGACCCGGCCGAGGCGGGCGTCGCACAGCTCAATGTCATCAATGACCCGATGGCCAATCGTTTACCGATTGAAGGACAACGATTTCGCATTGATGACAACATTGAAGAAATTACGTTGTTGTTTTTTCGCGAGCGCGGCAGTTCTCCCCTAATATTAATAAAGCCCGACGGCAGTAAATGGTACGAAGCTCGCCATCCTATAGAAAAAGTAACCTGGTATACCAACGAAAACTTCGACATGATTCGTATCAAGGAGCCGATGCCAGGACCTTGGCAAGTGGCGGGACGAGTCGACGAGCAGAACGAAGCGGTGATCGTATCGGACATTAAGTTTCAAGCCCAGCCGTTGCCGACACCCTTGTATGAAAATGAGCACATTAAAGTAGAGGGCACGCTGTATAACGGCGAGCATCCGGTGAAAACGGCGCGTTTTCACGAAACCGTTATTTTAGATGTGCTTTTTGTCAGTACCAATAATGCTGACTTCGATAACTTCGGCGTTGACCCGCAGCGTATTGGACAATTTTCTGATAATGGTCGCGGGTACGACGAGCATGCTGGCGACGGTACCTTTACCAGCCGTTTTCAATTAAATATTACTCCCGGTCAGTACCTGCCTACGTATGAGTTGACCACGCCACTGTATGACCGTTCTTATGAAACGGAACCTGTGGTTGTTGAGGCAAGCCCTGTCAACTTTGAAATGAAGCTTGCTGAGCAAGCGGAACGCGATCATCAACTGGTTATCAAAATTGATGATAAACGTATAAAGCAAGGTAGTGTCGCAATAAACGGTCAGGTCGACTTTCCAAATGGCGAACAACGCACATTTTCACTAACGGATATCGATAAAAGTGAAGTCAGTGTACCTATTGCCAATTTGGATTACGGTAAACACTTAGTTGATATGACAATATTTGCCACTAATCAGCAGGGGCGAGAGTTTGAACTTGTCATCGATGACTATAGTTTTATTTCTAGCCGTCCAGGACCTGAGCCGCCGAGTAAAGCAGAACAGTTGGCCGCTAAACGCGCAGCGCTTGAGCAGGAACGCTTAGAAAAACAACGCCAGCTCGATGAACAAGAGTCGCAGGCGGTAGCGAACATCATTATTATTGTCGCGATTAATCTTATTTTACTCCTACTCGGTGTAGGCGCGATATGGTTCTTGAAAAAGCGTTCGGCAAAGCCAAAATCGCACGACAATGGAAAAAATGATTAAAAAGCGTCTGATTTGAACATTTAACAGACAAACGAACGGAAAAATACAAAAATCTTTAAAAAAAGGGTTGACTGAATCGGTGGTCACTCGTAATATTCACGCCGCGTTGAGGGGGCAGCCCCCAACACAGTGACTTAGTGGAGCGGTAGTTCAGTTGGTTAGAATGCCGGCCTGTCACGCCGGAGGTCGCGGGTTCGAGTCCCGTCCGCTCCGCCACTTCTCAAAAATTAAAGTCCCATTTGGGGCTTTTTTTTTGCCTGTAATTCATGCCTTCCCTGCGCTAATCGAAAAAAAACGCCGTTTGAGCGTTAGACACTTGCCCCTGTTACAATATAACCATAAAGTAAACGCATTATGACTACACAATAACAAGTTAGGAGATAACTATGCGTAAAACGCTCGTAGCCGTTGCTATTGGTACAGCGCTATCGCTCGCCGCATGTAGCGATGCTGAACAACAGAACCAGCAGACTTCACAACAAGCTGAAACCGCACAAGCGGAACAAGCGAGTAAAGACGTTGCTCAACAAAACCCATTTTTTGAACCTAGCCCACTGCAGTATCAGGCACCTGATTTCGATGCGATCAAATTCGAACATTTTGAGCCTGCATTTGAGCGTGGAATGAAAGAGCACATGGAAGAGATTGAAGCAATCGCTTCAAACTCAGAAGCGCCTACCTTCGAGAACACCATTGTTGCGATGGAAAAATCAGGTCAGATCCTGAATCGTGTCAGCGCTGTGTTTTATAATCTTTCATCTTCGAACAGCGACGATCAAATTCGTGACTTGCAGGTTAAATTAGCACCGAAAATGTCAGCGCATAGCGATAACATCTCGCTCAACGCGGACTTATTTGCGCGTATCAAAGCATTGTATGACAAGCGTGAGTCACTGGATCTCGATACGGCTTCTTTGCGTTTGCTTGAAGATACCTACAAAAGCTTTGTACGTTCAGGTGCACAGTTAAGCGATGCGGATAAGCAAAAAATCCGTGATATCAACGAGCAGTTGTCGAGCCTGACCACTGAGTTTCGCAACAACTTGATGAATTTAACGCAAGAGAACGTTATTTACGTTCAGGATGAAGCCGAATTAGCGGGCTTGAGTGAAAGTCGTATTCGTTCATTAGCAAGCGCTGCTGAAAGTCGTGATCATAAAGGTGAGTACGCGATCGTGCTGACGAATACAACGCGCCAGTCGATTCTTGCAGAGCTTGAGAACCGTGAGTTACGCCAACGCGTTTGGGAAGCATCAGCTAATCGTGGTACGGGGAATACCGAAACGGACCAACGTCCTCTCGTTAAGAAGCTTGTTGAGCTGCGTGCACAGAAAGCCGACTTACTGGGCTATGATAGCTGGGGTGACTACACCTTAGAGACTAACATGGCAGGTAACCCAGAAGCCGCGCAAAACATGTTGCGTGACCTGGTGCCCGCGGTGGTTTCTAACGTTGAACGCGAAGCACAAGAAATTCAAGCAGCCATCGACGCGGACGGTAAAGACTTCGAATTGAAGCCTTGGGATTGGTTCTATTACGCCGAGAAAGTACGCGAAGCTAAGTACGCAATTGATGGCGACCAAGTGAAACAATACTTTGAATTCAACCGTGTATTAAAAGACGGTGTGTTCTATGCAATGAATCAGTTGTTCGGCATTACATTTGAAGAGCGCAACGATATCCCTGTTTATCACCCAGACGTTGAAGTCTATGAAGTATTCGACGTAGATGGTTCAAGCATTGGATTGTTCTACGCTGATTACTATGCACGCGACAGCAAGCGCGGTGGTGCTTGGATGAGCTCGTTCCGCAGTCAATCAGAACTACTTAATCAAAAACCCGTTATCTTGAACAACATGAACATTACCAAAGCACCTGAAGGTGAACCCACCTTGCTAAGCTTTGATGAAGTGTCAACGATGTTCCACGAAATGGGTCACGCATTGCACGGCATGTTCTCTGATGTGAAATATCCATCACAAGCAGGTACGAGCGTTCCTCGTGACTATGTCGAGTTTCCATCAACGTTCCAAGAGGACTGGACTTTGAACCCGAAAGTGATCGCTAACTACGCGAAACACTACAAAACGGGTGAACAAATCCCACAAGAGTTGCTTGATAAAGTACTTGCGGCACGTAACTTCAACCAAGGCTTCGACACCTTAGAGTACGTTGCAGCGGCATTGCTTGATCTGGAATATCACACCGTACCCGCTGGCGAAGATATCGGTGATGTGGGTGAGTTCGAGCAAAAAGCCCTCGAAGAAAATGGTGTAGCAGTTGAAGCGGTACCGCCACGTTATCGTTCGACTTATTTCGCACACGTCTTTGCGGGTGGCTACTCTGCAGGCTACTACGCTTATATGTGGAGTGAGGTGCTTGCGGCAGACGCGTTTAAGTATATGAATCAGAACGGTGGTTTGACGTTAGAAAATGGTCAAGCATTCCGTCGTGATATCTTATCGCAAGGCAGCAGCAAAGATCCGATGCAGCAATACATCGATTGGCGCGGTCAAAAACCGACCGTTGAAGCATTGCTTGAGCGTCGTGGTTTGACGGAACCAAAAGTTGACTAAAAACATTTAGTAAATCTGTAATATATTGCTGTAAATAAAAGCCACTGGCGTTATGATCGCTGGTGGCTTTTTCATTTATTGGCAAGGAAATTACAAGCAATGACAGAAAAGATTGTCGTGGTTGGAGGCGGTGCAGGTGGTTTAGAGTTAGCGACTCAATTAGGAAGAAGTTTGGGGCGCTCAGGTAAGGCCGAGGTGTTATTAGTTGACCGAAATAGCACGCACGTTTGGAAACCGTTACTGCATGAAGTGGCTTCGGGCGCCCTCGATTCGAGACTCGCGGAGCTTGATTACCGAGGCCAAGGAGCTCGTTCCGACTTTCGATTCATTGTAGGCACACTGGAAGCCGTTGATAAAGACAGTAAAACAATCACCTTAGCGGCGATAGAGGAAGAAGGTGAAGAAGTGCTTGCACCGCGCACGTTAACCTATGACAAGCTCATTCTATCCGTTGGAAGCGTCACTGCTGATTTTGGTACGCCAGGTGTCGCTGACCATTGCTATTTCCTCGATTCAACGGCGCAAGCCGATGCTTTTCACCATCACCTTTTGAACGAATTTTTACGTGTTAACCAGGCACTCGAAGATGGCCATGATGTCACTTTAGACGTCGCTATTGTAGGCGGCGGTGCGACCGGTGTTGAACTCGCTGCCGAATTGGTTCACTCCGTATCTCTACTATCAATTTACGGCTTGGGTCATCTAACTCGCGATAGGCTCAATATCACGTTAGTTGAAGCAGGTAAACGCTTGTTACCGGCATTGCCAGAGCGCTTATCACAATCGGTGCACAAAAAGCTTAACAAATTAGGCGTAAAGGTGTTGCTTGGTAATCCCGCTAAAGAAGCTCAAAAAGGTCAGTTGGTGCTCAATGATGGACAAAGTATCAAAGGCGATCTAATGGTATGGGCAGCCGGCGTTCGGGCGCCTGACTTCCTAGCGGAACTCGGTCTACCGACGCGGAAAAATAATCAGATCGAAGTTGATTCGTTTTTACAAGCAAAAGGCGCAGATTCGATTTATGCGATTGGCGATTGTGCCGCTTGTGCCATTGATGAAAACCGCTTTGTGCCACCGCGTGCACAGTCAGCTCATCAAATGGCTGATTGCCTTTATAAAAATATTCGTCGCATGCAAAAAGGTAAAACACCTAAAGCATTTAAGTACAAAGATCGTGGCTCGTTGGTGTCGCTCAGTCGCTTCTCGGCAGTGGGGAACTTAATGCAGAGCAAGAGCCTATCAATGTCTATCGAGGGCACGTTGGCGCGTTATGCGTATGCAAGCTTATATCGTATGCACCAACGTGCGTTGCATGGCTGGTGGAAGATGCTGCTTGTAATCGCTGTAGATAAGCTAAACCACGCGGTTAAACCCCGTTTAAAACTGCACTAAGCATGTACTTGAATAGCGCGATAAGGCAGAATATTGCCTTAATGTTCAGTACGCAGTTTACCAATTAGGCTTTTAATGGCAGCAGATACTTCTTTTGTTCATTTAAGAATTCACAGTGATTTTTCGATGGTGGATGGGCTTACAAAAGTGAAGCCCATTTGTCAGCGCGTGGCGGACATGAATATGCCCGCTATGGCGCTCACCGATCAAATGAACTTTTGTGGTCTGGTGCAATATTATGGTGCTGCTCACAGCAAAGGACTCAAACCGCTTATTGGCGCTGACTTGTGGGTATGGGGAGATTACCCCGAAGGTGAGATTTTTCGCCTGACCGCATTGGCGATGAATAACGAGGGCTATCAGCAAATCATACAGCTGATCTCTAAAGCGTATTTACGCGGCCATGTGCAAGGCAAGCCGGTGATTGATAAAGCTTGGCTGGCGCAGCATAACGAAGGCATTATCCTGCTCTCTGGTGCGCGCGAAGGCGATGTAGGGTGCGCTTTGTTGAAAGGCCATCACGAACCTTTGCAAGAGAGCCTCGCGTTTTATAAGCAACACTTTCCAGATCGCTTTTATCTTGAACTCATTCGTACAGGCCGCGCTGAAGAAGAAGCTTATTTGCATAGTGCGGTTCAACTTGCGGCTGAGCATGATCTGCCTGTGGTCGCGACGAACGAAGTGGTGTTCCTCGAAGAAGAAAACTTCGAAGCACATGAAATTCGCGTCGCTATTCATGATGGCTATCAACTGGGTGATAAGCGGCGTCCGAAAAAGTATTCTCCACAACAATACTTGCGCAGTGCCGAAGAGATGCAAGCATTGTTTGCGGATATACCCGAGGCATTAGAGAACACCGTTGAGATAGCTAAACGCTGTAATGTCACCATTCGCTTAGGTGAGTACTTTCTGCCTGCGTTCCCGACTGGGAACTTAACGGAAGGTGACTATCTCGTAAAGGTTTCGCGGGAAGGCTTGGAAGAGCGACTAGAGTTTTTATTCCCTGACGAGACGGAACGAAAAGCGAAACGACCCCCGTACGATGAGCGCCTGCAAACCGAACTGGATGTAATTAACCAGATGGGATTTCCTGGCTACTTCTTGATCGTCATGGAATTCATCCAGTGGAGTAAAGATAAC
>NZ_DEYI01000037.1:12215-27902 GCF_002364475.1 Idiomarina sp. UBA3162 | reverse complement strand
AAAGAAGGTGCTGAAGCCAATGGTGTTGATGGCGAACTGTCCATGAAGATCTTTGACTTGGTAGAGAAGTTTGCGGGCTACGGTTTCAACAAGTCTCACTCGGCCGCATATGCGCTAGTCTCTTACCAAACCTTATGGATGAAAACGCACTATCCTGCTGAATTCATGGCGGCGGTCATGTCGGCTGACATGGATAACACCGATAAAATTGTCACCTTAGCGGATGAATGCGAACGCATGGGCTTAGTGCTGCTTCCTCCGGACGTCAACAAAGGCGTGTATAAATTTACGGTGGATGACGAACAACGCGTAGTCTATGGTATTGGGGCTATTAAAGGTGTGGGTGAGGCACCCATTGAGGCGATTTTAGAAGCGCGTAACGAAGGCGGTCCATTTACCGACTTGTTTGATTTTTGCTGTCGAGTTGATTTAAAGAAACTGAACAAGCGTGTCCTTGAGCGTTTAATTCGTGCGGGTGCAATGGATAACTTAGGTCCGCACCGAGCAAGTTTGATGGCTTCGCTAGAGAAAGCGATGCGTCAAGCAGTGCAGCACCGCCAAGCGGAGAGTATTGGGCAAGCCGACATGTTCGGTGTATTAACGACGGAACCTGATGCAGTCGAACACGAGTTTGAGAAAGTACGACCATGGCCAGAGGCCGTTTGGCTAGAAGGTGAGCGTGAGACATTGGGATTGTATCTTACTGGTCATCCCATCAACCGCTTTCGAGAAGAGTTGCAGCACTATGTCGTAGGCGCACTGGCAAACGTCAATGAAACTCGCAAGAATGAATATGTAGGTGTAGCGGGACTGGTGATTGATGTCCGTGTGATTACCAATAAACGTGGACAGCGATTTGCCATTGTTACGCTAGACGATAAAAGCGCACGTATGGACGTGATGCTGTATAGTAATGAATACGAAAGTTACCAACACGTGCTCGAAAAAGACAGAATTTTGTGGGCAAAAGGTGAGGTACGATTTGATAACTTCTCTGGCAGTAATAGAATGGTCGCTAGAGAAGTAATGACAATTGAACAGGCACGTGCCAGTTTTGTTAAACATCTGGCCATCACGGTGACCGGTGAACAGATTGAAAAGGGTCTGACTAAGCGTCTTGCTGAGACAATGCGACCCTTTGCACAAGGCACCTGCCCAGTAAAAATTCATTACCGAGGTGAACGCGCGTTGGCCTCGATGAACGTTGGAGCTCAATGGTATGTTGAGCCAACTGACGAACTAATACATCATTTACAGGATCTACTGGGTGAACAGTGGGTCACGCTCGAGTTTTAGAGGAAACATTAAATAATGAGCCTAAACTTTTTGGATTTTGAACAACCGATAGCCGAACTCGAAGCCCAAATTGAAGAATTAAAGAATGTTGGCGAACGTGGTGAGCTTGATATAAACATCGAAGAAGAGCTCAAACGGCTTAAACAGAAAAGTAAAGAGCTGACCGAGAAAATTTTCTCGGAGTTAGGTGCATGGCAGGTTGCTCAATTAGCGCGTCATCCACTGCGCCCTTATACCCTCGATTACATCAAGCGCATTTTTACTGAGTTTGATGAAATGGCTGGTGACCGTGCTTACGCTAATGACGAAGCGATTATCGGTGGCGTGGCGCGTCTTGATGGCAAGCCTGTGATGGTCATTGGTCAACAAAAAGGACGCGAGACGAAAGACAAAATTCGTCGCAACTTTGGCATGCCCAAGCCTGAAGGCTATCGTAAAGCATTACGCTTAATGGAAACCGCCGAACGTTTTAATATGCCAATTATTACCTTCATCGATACACCGGGTGCTTATCCAGGTATTGGTGCTGAAGAACGTGGCCAGAGTGAAGCGATTGCGCGTAACCTGAAAGTCATGGCGCGTCTTACTGTACCTATCGTTTGTACCGTAATTGGCGAAGGTGGCTCCGGTGGTGCTTTAGCGATTGGCGTAGGCGACCGCGTTAATATGCTGCAATACAGCACGTATTCAGTTATCTCGCCAGAAGGCTGTGCGTCGATTCTTTGGAAAAGTGCCTCGAAAGCTCCGTTAGCGGCCGAAGCAATGGGTGTTACTGCGGACAAGAGTAAAGCACTGGGGTTGATCGACACGATTATTCCAGAGCCGCTAGGTGGTGCACATCGCAATATGGATGAAATGGCGAGTCGCTTAAAAGCTCAATTAAACGCTGACTTAGGCGAGCTGATTGGCCTTGATAAAGAGCAACTGCTCGATCAGCGCTATCAGAAGTTGATGTCCTTCGGTTATTGCTAATAGCCGACTATGAACACCAAAACGCTGTATTCTAAATTTCAGCACAGTTTACAGCGCCTAGAATTAGTGCCCGGGCAACAACTCGTTGTTGCCTTGGGTGGTGGCGCAGATTCTCAAACTATACTTGATTGTTTAAACCGCTTCCGGCAAGAAAACCCGCTATACGCCTATCTTGCTATCCATCTCGATCATCATTTTCATCCCGACTCCCCGTTATGGGCACAGACCATTAAGCAAAGTGTCGACGATTACGGCATGACGAGCCACTTTGAAGACTTAGTGTTTGAACAGCAAACGCGAGTATCTAAAGAGGCGATGGGGCGTGAACGCCGTTATCAACGTTTAGCGGCGCTTACCGATGACAACGCGGTTATCTTATTGGGTCAGCATCGCAACGATCAAATCGAGACCTTTTTGTTGCAATTAAAACGTGGCAGCGGACCCCGCGGTCTTGCTTCTATGGCTGAGGTGCAACCCTTCATCGGACAAAGGCGACTGGTGAGGCCGTTACTGGATATTAGCAAAGAAGAGATTTTAAGTTACGCTCACGAACGCGAATTGACCTGGATTGAAGATGATACTAACTATGATACCCAGATTGAACGTAATTACTTGCGTCATGAAGTGATTCCCAAGCTGGAGCAGCGCTGGCCTCAGTTCGGTCGCAGCGTACTGCGTTCAGCGGCGCTGTGTGCCGAGCAGGATGCACTGCTAGATGAACTCTTGGCTGACAAGCTCAACGAGGCATGGTGTCAAAACTATTGGTTAGGCACGGGACTCAGCGTGGCTCAGCTGAGTGATTACTCGGAGTCGCTGCAACGCGCTGCTATTCGTTTTTGGTTAACGCGGCATACCGATTGTCAGCGCATGCCGTCACATGCCCAACTACAAGAAATTCAGCAACAAGCACTGAATGCTTCGAGCGATGCAAAAGTCGAAGTGCGCTTGGGCGCGGCTAGCGTTTATTTATATGCCAAGGCATTGTGGTGGTTTGAGACCGATACTCAATCGCCTCAGTTATATGAGCAGGGTGCCCAGCTAGCTCGTCCATGGGATCGCGTCAAATGGCAACTTACTGAGGATCAGCAGAGCCAAGTATCGATTGAACTTACCACGGTCGCACAATTATCGACGCCAATAAAATCACAGAAACTCTACCAACCAGGTCGACAGGGTGGGAAGTTACTCCGTGCGTGGTTGAAGCAAGCACGCGTTCCATGGTGGTTACGCGACGATTTACCCGTATTGCTCGTTGGGGATTGGTTATGGTTGCCTTTGTGCGGCTGGCTAACTTGTACGGATTCGTCAATCCCAGCCCCCTTCAAAGTCAGCTTTGAGCGCTCGGGGTAATACGTGCGTGTTAATGACTATCAAAGATATGGCATGCGCCACCGGCACGTTTCGCAGCATACATATTTTCGTCGACTTGGGTTAATACCTGCTCGACACTGAAATATGGATGAACGCGTACCGAGCCGGCACTGAGCTTGATATCATACTGGCTTATTAGTGACTGTTCGCATATTCGTTGTTGCATACGCTTAAAAAGCGCATGTGCAGAGCGTAGATCGGTTTCACGTAAGAGTAATAGAAACTCGTCCCCACCAAACCTAACCGCAACATGATCGTGATCAATTTCTTCGCCAATGATGTTAGCAATTTCTTGTAGGATCTCATCACCAACTTCATGGCCCTCGCGATCATTGACGTGTTTAAAATTATCCAAGTCAATCATCATCACTGAGTGTATTCGTTGATCCGCATTTTTAATGAGTTTAGCGAGCTGGGGCTTAATGATGGTACGGTTGTAGAGTTGAGTTAAAGGGTCGCGCGAGGCGAGCTGGCTCATTTGTTGGAATGCCAACAAGTTCCGTAGCGGAAAGACAAGATGAGCGTGCATCTTTTTGAGTCGTAACTTTTGCAAAAATGAAAGTGGCTGCAGAAAAGTGTACGTTATTTGCCCGAGTAGTTGGTCATCAGCATAGACTAATACCGCATGCTCGGTTGCTGTGGGCCCCTCTTGTATCAGCACATGGTGATGCAAAGACTCGCTTTCGAAGCGAATCTGTTTTATTGGAATGCGGGTGTTCAAATGAGCGGCAAAAAGTGCAAAGAATTCACTTACATCCAAGGTTGTTTGTAAGCGCTCCGCAAGTGAACGTGACTTCTGCCAGTCTTCGCGACGTGACAAATAGCTCGAAAGTTTTTGTGGCATGCTACATTTATCGCTGTTTTTTGAATTGACTTTATTTAACATGACGTCGAGTTATTATTGATAATGCGAGTTAAAGCAAAATTTGTGCCACAGGGTAAAAATCAATTAATATCATGTAGTTAAACAACTACACTAATTGTCACTTTAACAGTGTTATTATTTTGACAGCATAAGCACAACGATGAGGAGAAACCTATGTACGGCACATTTGCCAGTCTACTAATGTTACTCGCAGTGGCCGTAGTGTTGGTATGGGCGTTTCGACGCATTAAGTTGCCCGCGATTTTGGCTTATCTAACCGCTGGGGTCATCGCAGGACCCGATGTAATGGGTTGGATAGCCGACCCGAATGAATACCACCTGATCGCAGAACTCGGTATTGTGTTGTTGCTTTTTTCTTTAGGGTTAGAGTTCTCGCTACCCAAGATGCTCGCAATGCGGCGTTGGGTATTTGGTTTGGGTTCGGCTCAAGTGCTTGTATCACTGGCCTTATTCATGGGGCTAGGACTTTGGTTGCTTGATAGCCCAACAGCCGCACTCGCTGTAGCTGGAGCGCTCGCACTTTCCTCAACCGCGGTGGTGATAAAACAACTTAGTGAAAGCTCGCAAACGGCAACGCGACGCGGACAAATGACTGTCGCCGTATTGTTATTCCAAGATATCGCGGTCGTTCCTCTATTAATTGCTATCCCGCTCCTTGCAGGACAAGGCGGCGAAAATATTGTTTACAGCCTATTGTTAGCGCTGCTTAAAGGTGCGGCTGTGATCACAGTATTACTATTGATTGGTAAATGGGTTTTACCGTACTTATTTCGTGAAATCGCTCGTCAGCGCACTGACGAGCTGTTTGTACTCGCTACGTTATTGGTGGCTTTGGTCGCTGGCGGCCTGACGCATTTATTTGGTTTGTCGATGGCACTTGGGGCCTTTTTAGCCGGTATGATGCTGGGCGAAAGTAAGTATAAGCATCAACTCGAAGCCGATATTCGTCCTTTTCGTGACATTTTAATGGGGCTGTTTTTTACCACGGTCGGTATGCAACTGTCGCTTAACGCGGTGGTTTTCGAGTTTCATTGGATAGTCGCGACGTTGCTGGTTATGGCGCTGATTAAGGTATTGTTGATTCAAGGCGTAGCGCGCATGATGGGTGAACACCGACGTGATGCTTGGGCGGCGGCAGTATCGTTATTTCAAATGGGTGAATTTGGCTTTGTACTTGTGTCGTTGGCTGCGTCCTATGGTCTTTTAGAGCCTCGGATCAGTTCCATTCTGATTGGTGTGGGTGTGTTAAGTATGGCGATTACCCCATTAGTCATTCAAAAACTACAGCCTTTGGTCGCGTTCTTGGCACACGATGAGGGTGATTCATCAGGTATCCGCTCGGATCAATCCGAAGAAGAACAAGCGGCTCCGGCGCTTATTTGTGGTTTCGGGCGGGTCGGGCAGACCGTATCACGATTCCTAGAAGCTGAAGGTATTAAACATGTCGCGATAGATAACGACCCGATGCGGGTGCAAGAAGCGGTGGCAGGTGGCGCCAAAGTGTATTTTGGAGATAGCGCTAAGCGCGATATCTTGCGTGCCGTCGGCGCGCAACACGCACCATTGATTGTGATCAGTTATGCCGACGACACCTATGCGATAAAAACCTTGAAAGAAATCCGCGCGATGAACGAAGACGCCTTTATCTTAGTACGAAGCCGCGATGATAGCCGTTTGACTGCGTTGCAAGAAGCCGGCGCTTCGCAGGTTGTGCCGGATACGCTAGAAGCGAGTCTGATGTTGATATCGCACGTACTGAATCGTTCAGGTGTGCCTATTCGTCGTATTCTTACGCGTCTGGAACAAGAGCGACGTAATCACTATGGCGATATGCATGGCTTTTTCCCGGGTTCGCATACGGATATGGATCCCGAACGGCTAGAGAAGCTCCAGTTTTTGCATGCCGTACCGTTGCCTCAACACGCATGGGCGGTCGGTAAGTCGGTAGAAGAGTTAGACTGGTCTAGACGTAATGTAGAGCTTAAAGCGATTCGCCGTGATGATGTCGAAGTGACTGATTTGACTGATCAAATTGAGTTAGCAGTCGATGATGTTGTGTTGTTAAGTGGTAAGCCGGCTGCGGTGGAAGCGGCAGAACGGTGGCTACTAGAGGGATAACAAGGGTTTCAGCTACGTTTGTAATAGTCCGTTACAACTTAGGGGGTCAAACTCATAAATAGCAACACATCTGTGCTAACAATTTACATTTATTGCGGCGATAATAAGGCTATAACAAAATATTCTTAACCAATTGACTGAGCGACAATTATGAAGATTAAGAAAAGAGCCTTTATCCCACCGATGATTATAGTTTTGTTTATTGCGCTAGCCGTAGTCGCTAGTATGGCGGGTAAGCCGCCTGAGAAAAAACAAAACGTTAAACCCGCCCCAATGGTCGAAGTGAAAGAAGTTCAACCTGAGAACATGACGTTTATCGTCGATTCCCAGGGTACGGTTCGACCGAAACACAGCACCCAGCTGTTATCAGAAGTGAGCGGCCAGATTATTGAAATCGCCGATAACTTTAATGCCGGTGGCTTTTTCAGCAAAGGCGACATGTTGTTGCAGATTGACCCAAGTGATTACAAGGTCGCTGTTCAACAAGCTAAAGCACAGTTGCTACAAGCCCAAGCTTCGCTTGAGGAAGAAAAAGCACGTGCGCGTGTCGCTGAAGAAGAGTGGGCAATGTTTAAAGATGGCGAGGCACCTGCCTTAGGTCTTCGTAAGCCTCAGCTAGCGAGCGCGCTATCAGCGGTTGAATCCGCCGAAGCAAACTTAGCGATGGCACAGCGTAACCTCGAGCGTACGACGATTCGTGCGCCATTCGATGCGATCTTGCGCTCTAAACAAGCTGACTTAGGTCAGTTTGTCGGCTCAGGCAGTCAAATTGCCATGCTTTATGGCACCGGTACTGCCGAAGTTCGCCTACCATTAAGCGACTTAGATACAACGTACCTTGATATGCCAAGCGAAGGTAAGCAACCTACGGTTCATTTGCAATCGATGGTAAACGGTATAAGTACTGACTGGCAGGGCCGTTTAGTTCGCACTGAAGGCGTTTTAGATGAAAACAGCCGCGTTATTTATGGCGTGGTAGAAGTCGACGACCCATATAATCTAGAAGGCAACACGCACAACGCCACTTTGCGTTATGGCCGTTTTGTTGATGCCAAAATTGAAGGACAGTCGGTATCGAATGTGATGAGCGTGCCGACTTACGCGATCAATGAAGACAGCTCAGTATGGATTGTCGATGATGAGCGAGTGCTTAAGCACCGTACGGTGCAAGTGATTCGCACTCAGAGTAATGATTCGATTATCAGTTCGGGCCTCGAGCGAGGCGATAAAGTGGTACTGACTCAGTTAGCTAATCCGTTGCCTGGAACACCCGTTCGCTTAGAAGGCGATCCGCTCCCTGCGCAAATGGAATCGACAGCACAAAAAGAACAACAAAGTGGCGACAACAAGCAGTCTGCCGAGTCGGATAGTAGCGAAGCCGGTAATGAACAAACGGCGAGCAACGCGAACCGCTAAGAGGTCATGACGATGAGTACAGAAGATACTAATAAAGGCATTATCGCATGGTTCGCGCGCAACTCGGTTGCCGCTAACCTGCTGTTATTCCTGATTGTTGTTGCGGGCGTAATGTCGATATTTAGCGTTCGCAAGCAAATGTTCCCAGAAATTTCATTAAACGTAATCAGCATTCAAGTGCCTTTCCCAGGTGCTGCGCCACAAGAAGTAGAACAAGGCGTTATTATGTTGATTGAGGATGCGCTCGAAGACGTTGATGGCGTTGAAGAGATGACATCGCGTTCACAGGAAGGCCTCGGCTCAGTCACTATTGAAGTTGAACCCGATTACGATGTTCAAGTAGTGATGGACGAAGTTAAAATGCTGGTGGACGCCATCCCGAACTTCCCACAACAAATTGAAAAGCCCAACATCTATCGCGTGCGACCTAACCGCAACGTGATCTGGATGACTGTTTACGGTGATGTGACGGAGCGGCAGCGCAAAGAGTTGGCTAAAGAAGTTCGTGACGAGCTTAAACAAGTAGGCGGAATTACCAAAGTTGAAGTCGTGGGTGCACGTGGTTACGAAATCGCTGTAGAAATTTCGCAAGAAGATCTCGAACGCTATGGTTTGAGCTTCCAGCAAATTGTTAATGCAGTGCGCGGCACTTCGCTCGATGTCGCCGGTGGCTCTATTAAAACACCTAACGGCGATATTTTATTGCGCGCTAATAATCAGGCGTACGTGGGTGATGAATTCGAGAAAATCGTGTTGATTAGTCGCCCTGATGGTACTCGTTTAACCTTAGGTGACATTGCGCAAGTGACCGACGGCTTTGTCGAGACCGAAGCGTTCACCCGCTTTGATGGCAAGCCAGCGACTTTTGTGCGGGTTAACTCGGTAGGCGATCAGAACGATCTTAAAATCGCTGAAGTGGTGAAAAACTATGCGGAACGTAAAAATGCTTCGCTACCTGATGAAGTAAAAGTCGCGTATTGGGGGGATTCGTCATATTACCTGCAAGGCCGTCTCGACCTCATGTTAAATAACATGTGGATGGGGGGCTTGTTAGTGTTCCTCATGCTGTCGTTGTTCCTACAGCTACGGTTAGCGTTCTGGGTAATGATCGGCATTCCCGTGTGTTTCTTAGGTACAATCGCGCTAATGCCGCTGCCGATGTTTGATGTGTCCATTAATATGATCTCCTTATTTGGGTTCATATTGGTGCTCGGTATAGTCGTGGACGATGCCATTGTCATAGGCGAGAGCGCCTATACCGAGATCGAAGAAAACGGCAAATCGATAGATAACGTTGTGCGCGGTGCGAAGCGCGTTGCGATGCCAGCAACGTTCGGTGTCTTGACCACCATGGTGGCGTTCGTGCCCATGTTGATGGTGGATGGTGGTATGGGCGCAATCTGGGAGTCTATTGCCTGGGTTGTCATCCTGTGCTTAATGTTCTCATTAATTGAGTCTAAGCTGATACTGCCCGCGCACATCGCCAACATGAAGTACTCGAAAGATGGCAAAGATAAACCGAATGCGTTCCAGCGTTTCCGTAATCGCTTTGCTGCGGCGGTGCAACGTTTTGTACAAGGTTATTATCGTCCTTTCCTGAAGAAGTGTCTTCACTATCGCTATACAACGTTAGCGACATTCGTGGGCATGTTGATCTTAATGGTTGGCTTGATTAGTGGTGGTATCGTACGCTGGGTTTTCTTCCCCGATATTCCGAGTGACTTTATTCAGGCAAACATTGAGATGCAGCCCGGAACGTCGGAAGAGCGTACTATTGAAGTCTTGAAAGCGGTCGAGAACGGGCTTAAGTCGGTTGATGACACTATCGCTGAAGAAGAGGGCTCAGGTGTTGTTCGTCATACCAATATTTGGATGAACGGTAATACCGGCGGCACTATCTTTGCTGAATTGAAAAAAGGCGAAGAACGTGAGATCGACGGCTATGCGATTGTTAATAAATGGCGCGAAAATGTGCCTGAATTAGCCGGTGTACGTACCGTTAACTTCCAAGGTGGTATTGGCGGCGGCAGTGGCTTCGATATTGAGTTCCAGTTGACGGGACAAAACCTCGACCAACTTAAATCCGCGGCGGATGAGCTGAAGCAAGTCATGTCGACTTATGATGGTGTGTTTGATATCGAAGATACATTCGGTGACGGCAAAGATGAGATTTTGCTAAAAACCAAACCACTCGCAGAAGCCATGGGCATTGATCTGGGCGAGTTAGCTACGCAAGTGCGTTATGCATTCTATGGCGCTGAGGCTCAACGTATTCAGCGCGGCGACGAAGAAATTAAAGTCATGGTTCGCTACCCTGAATCTCAGCGTCAATCGGTGGGTAACTTGCAAGATATGAAGTTACGGACTGCAGACGGCGGCGAGATTCCGTTTACCGAGTTAGCGGAGATTGAACATTCGAAGGGTTATGACACCATTACGCGTATCGATCGTCAGCGTTCAGTCAACGTGAGAGCTCGTGTTAACAAGGATGAAGTCGAGCCGTCTAGCATTGTGCAAGAGATCCGCAATGTGAAGTTGCCTGAAATCTTGGAGCGTCATCCAAGTGTTGGCTTTGGTTTGCAAGGCGCAACTCAGGACGAGGCGGAAGCGACCAGCTCACTGGCAGTCGGTGGTGTATTAGCGATGTTTGCAGTATACGCGCTGATGGCGGTGCCGCTGCGCTCATACAGTCAACCTTTGATCATTATGTCAGTGATTCCGTTCGGTATCATCGGCGCGATTATTGGCCACTGGATTCTGGGTATGCCGGTAAGCATCCTGAGCTTGTTCGGTATTATCGCCTTAGCCGGGGTCGTGGTGAATGACTCCTTGGTGATGGTCGATTATGTCAACCGAGCGCGTGAGGCGGGTACACAATTGCGTCATGCGGTGTTAGATGCCGGTTGTCGACGCTTCCGTGCAATTACTCTGACTTCATTGACTACATTCTTTGGCTTATTGCCAATCGTGTTAGAGAAATCTTTGCAGGCGAAGATCGTTATTCCAATGGCGATCTCCTTAGCGTTTGGTATTATTTTCGCAACGATTATCACCTTGTTGCTGATTCCATGTCTCTATCTGATTTTGGATGATGCAAAACGCAACACGCAAACAATGTTGTCTTGGTATGGTTTAGCGAAACCACCTAAACCCAAGGAAGAGACCACTGAAGAAGCATTAAAAGATTACTAAGTTAATGCACGCTAAAAAGCCGAGCCACTGAGCTCGGCTTTTTTGTGTCTGACCGAAATTACAACCCCGTGTAAATTTAAAATCCGCTCATCAAAGTTGTCATAAACTGTTAACATAAGGCGATTAATGTAGGCACAATCAACAGGCACGGGGACGCTATGCTGCTATCAGTGATCGACATCATTGTTTTGTTGTTCTTTTTTGTTTGCTGGATAGGTTATTCCCTGTTCGCGCGTAAACGCGCTAAAACCACACACTGTCTGTCGAGTATTCTGTGTGAGCTGCGTATCGACTGGATGCGGAACGTGATGCACAAAGACAATCAAATTGCCGATGCGTCACTTATTGGCAACGTCGAGCGTACAGTGACGTTCTTTGCTTCGTCGACCATTCTGGTGTTGGCAGGTGTAATTACTGTACTCGCGCATGCCGATCAGGTGGTTGATGTCCTCAACGAACTGCCGCTAACACCCACCGCACACGTGAATATGGTGCAGTTTAAGCTTGCTGTGCTAGCGCTTATATTTATCTACGCCTTTTTCAAATTTACTTGGGCTATACGGCAGTTTGGTTTCGTATCGGTGTTGCTCGGTGTCAGCGTAAATTATCAGCAAAATCAGCGCCCAGAAGAAGAACGGGAAGAGTTTGCTCGTCATGCTGCGAAAGTATTGGACCAATCCGGTCATGAATATAATAAAGGCTTAAGAACGTATTATTTTGCACTCGCGTACATGTCATGGTTTTTGCACCCTGTGATGCTGGTGATATCAAGCGCCATCGTCGTCTGGGTACTGTACCGGCGTGAATATAAATCACGGGTATTACGTGATTTGCTAGCGACCAAAGGGTTTGTCCCCGGGAAAAAAGTGAAGGAGTAAGATGGTGGACCAAGTGTTTAGCAATTTTCTTAACTGGACTCGAGAACATGAGTGGGGCTACCCCGAACAATTTCAGAAAACACTAGATAACGGTACTCAATTAACGGTTTGGGACAGTGGCGTGCTGGTTGTTGAACCGAAGCATACTGGCGACAAAGATATTATTTTATCCTGTGCTGTCCATGGTAACGAAACCGCACCGATTGAAATTTGCAGCGATATTATTCAGGACATTATTTCGGGTAAGCAGACAGTCGCTCATCGCGTTCTGTTTCTAATTGCAAACCCGGCTTCAATTAATATTGAACAGCGGTTTGTCGAAGAAAATATGAACCGTTTATTTAGCGGTGCGCATAGCCAAGGCGATAAACAAAACAAAGAACGCGAGCGTGCGAAAGAAATTGAAGGTTATTGCGAGCGTTTTTATGCATCGGCCCCAAAGGGGGAGCGTCGCCGTTATCACTATGATCTTCACACGGCGATTCGTGACTCGAAGCGCGAAAAATTTGCCGTTCATCCATTTACCAATGGTCAGCCATATCACCGTGAACAACTGCAATTTTTGCTCGCTTGTGGCGTTGATACCATTTTATTAAACCAGCAGCCGACCACAACATTCTCCTATTTTTCATATAACAATTTCGGGGCTCAGGCATTTACCGTTGAGCTGGGTAAAGTGAAAAAATTTGGCGAGAATAATCGAGCGGATTTTCAAGCGGCAGAAGATACGTTGCGCCGTTTAGTCGGGGAGCAAGCGCTCAGTTTCCCTGAGTTTGAACCAGAACAGCACTTTATGTTTGCTGAAGCACAGACGATTAATCGTCAACACGAAGAATTTGAACTTAATTTCGCCGATGACGTAGCTAACTTTACCGCTTTTGATAAAGGCGACCTATTAGCGGTTGATGGTGGTGAAAATATTTACGCAAAGCATGATGGCGAACACATTATTTTCCCTAATGCGCAGGTGGCATTGGGGCAACGCGCTTTGTTGACCGTAATCCGAGTGCCGACAGAATCACTCGAGCTGGTCTAATCTCCGCATAATATTTGTTAAAACTGTTCGTTTCCATTTACACTAGGCCCACTGGATATTCTCCCGTGGGCTGTTTGCATGACACTTTACGTAAAGGTAAAGTAGCGGCAACTTTACACCCTGCTTAAAACCGAAAGAGAAGGTTATGGCCAAGGATAAAAAACACAATACAGAGATAGTGACCCAGTCACAGTGGTTTGACAGTGACTCAGTAACTATTCCCATGTTGCAGCTTCTTAAAGAAGACGGCAGCTTACATAAAGGCGTTGAGATGCCAGAGTACGATAAGGATCTCATCGTTAAAATTCATGACACCATGTTGTTCATCCGTACCTTGGACGAACGCATGATTGCCGCACAACGCCAAGGTCGTATTAGCTTTTACCTGGCTTCGCGTGGCGAGGAAGCTGAAAGCGTGGCTTCAGCGGCGGCGTTAGACCAAGGCGATATGATCATGGGTCAGTACCGTGAGCAAGGCGCGCTGGCTTATCGTGGATTTACTGTTGAACAGTTCATGAACCAGTTGTTCTCAAATGAACAAGATCTCGGTAAAGGGCGTCAGATGCCGGTTCACTATGGGTGTCGTGAGCTTAACTTCATGACTATCAGTTCGCCACTGGGTACTCAGATTCCACAGGCGACCGGTTACGCGTTTGGCCAAAAAATGGATAAAACCGGCAAATGTACTATTTGCTACTTCGGCGAAGGTGCTGCCTCTGAGGGTGATTTCCACGCTGCACTGAACATGGCATCAGTTTATAAAGTCCCCGTGATCTTCTTCTGCCGAAATAACGGTTACGCAATTTCTACACCGTCTCAAGGTGAGCAATACGGCGGCGACGGTATTGCACCTCGCGGTATTGGTTACGGCATCAAAACTATCCGTGTCGACGGTAATGATGTGTTTGCTGTGTTGAAAGCAACCCAAGAAGCACGTCGTCTCGCCGTTGAAGAAGATGAGCCGGTATTAATCGAGGCGATGTCTTATCGTATGTCGGGTCACTCAACCTCAGATGATCCGACTGGCTACCGTACACGTGATGAAGAAGACGAGTGGAAGGTGAAAGATCCGCTTGAACGTCTGCAAAAGTGGATGCTGAACGAAGGTTGGTTGACCGAAGAGCACATCACCAGTCAGCATGAGAAAGTTAAAGCCAGCGTTTTAGCAGCACTGAAAGAAGCCGAGAAAGTGCCAGCTCCTCACATTGATGAACTTATCAATGACGTTTATGACCAACCGAATGAGTTGCTAAAAGAACAGCTTGAAGAACTTAAAGAACACATTCGCAAATATCCGGATGCCTATCCGAAAACGTCGGGGAGACTGGACTAATGGCTAAAATGAATTTACTACAAGCCATCAACAGCGCCTTAGACCTGGCGATGGCTAAGCACGACAACGTATATAGCTTCGGTGAAGACACTGGTGGCTTCGGTGGTGTATTCCGCGCGACCTCAGGCTTAACTGAGAAATATGGTAAACACCGTAACTTTAATACGCCGCTCGTTGAGCAGGGCATTATTGGTTTCGCGAATGGCTTGGCATCACAAGGTAGTTACGCCGTTGCAGAAATCCAGTTCGGCGATTATATCTTCCCAGCGTTTGACCAAATCGTTAACGAATCAGCTAAATTCCGCTATCGCTCAGGTAACGAGTTTAACGTCGGTGGTTTAACGATTCGTACGCCGTATGGAGGTGGTATTGCAGGGGGTCACTATCACTCGCAATCTCCGGAAGCCTATTTTGCACATACGCCGGGGCTAAAAATCGTCATGCCACGTAACCCATACGAAGCCAAAGGGTTATTGCTGAGCAGTATCTTTGACCCCAACCCAGTTCTGTTCATGGAGCCTAAGCGCTTATACCGTGCTTCAACCGGTGATGTACCCGAGGAAGAGTACACGATTCCTCTCGGTCAAGCTGAGGTGGTTAAAGAAGGCGCTGACATCACGCTACTCGCGTGGGGCGCTCAAATGGAAATGACTGAAAAAGCGGCTGAACTTGCTGAGAAAGACGGTGTTTCATGTGAAATCATCGATCTGCGCACGATTTTGCCGTGGGACGTAAAGACCGTCACTGAGTCAGTGTTGAAAACGGGACGCTTAGTTATCAGCCAAGAAGCGCCGATAACCAGCGGCTTTGCGAGCGAAATTGCAGCGACAGTACAAGATAAATGTTTCCTGTATCTCGAATCGCCGATTGCGCGCGTGTGTGGTTTGGATGTTCCTTATCCATTGTGCCATGAGAAAGAATATATGGCGGATCATCTGAAGATCTACGAAGCCATTAAACGCACGATGAACTACTAAGGGTCAATGTCATGAGTAAAGATTTTATTCTGCCGGATATTGGTGAAGGCATCGTCGAGTGTGAAATTGTTGAATGGCTTGTAGCCGAAGGCGATACCGTAAAAGAAGACCAGCCGGTTGTTGAAGTAATGACCGACAAGGCGATGGTTGAAATTCCTGCGAAGGATGATGGCGTTGTTGAGAAGCTGTATTACCAGAAAGGTGATATCGCA
>NZ_DEYI01000037.1:0-11883 GCF_002364475.1 Idiomarina sp. UBA3162 | reverse complement strand
ATCGCAAAAGTTCACGAGCCGTTATTCCGCATCAACGCCGAAGGTGATGCTTCTGATGATGCTGCGCCGGCATCTGACGATGCTGCACCTGCTTCTTCGGATGATGCTGAAACCACTGATTTCATCCTGCCGGATATCGGCGAAGGTATCGTGGAATGCGAAATCGTTGAGTGGCTCGTCAGCGAAGGCGATGAGGTCAAAGAAGATCAGCCCGTTGTCGAAGTCATGACTGACAAAGCAACAGTTGAAATCCCGGCTAAAGAAGACGGCAAAGTGGTTAAGCTTTATCACAAGAAAGGTGATATCGCTGAGGTTCATAAACCGTTATTCGCGCTGCAACCTGCGGGTGGTGTTGAACCAAGCAAGCAGGCTAAAGATTCAGCGCAAGCGCAACAGAAGAATACCCCAAGCCAGTCGGCAGATGGCGGTGCAGAACCTGCGCAGCCAGCACGTCAAGGTAAGGCCGTCGCGAGTCCTGCGGTGCGTCGTTTAGCGCGTGAAAATAGCATTAACATCGCGGACGTGCCAGGTTCGGGTAAAAAAGGTCGAGTGTTAAAACAAGACATTAAAGACTTTGTCGCGGGTGATAAGTTAGCACCACAAGCGAGTACACAACAGCAAACGAAGACTCCTGCACAGCAGAGCGGTGGTACGCGTACCGAAGCAATCCGTGGTGTGAAAGCGGCGATGGCGAAGCAGATGATGAACTCTGTCAGTACCATTCCGCACTTCACTTACTCGGACGAGTTTGACCTGACGAACTTGATTGCATTGCGTGAAAAACTCAAAGAGCAATATAAAGAACAAGGTGTTCGCCTTACGGTGATGCCGTTCTTTATTAAGGCGCTGTCATTGGCGCTGAAAGAGTTCCCGATCATGAACGCGCAGGTCAACGATGATTGCACGGAAGTCACTTATTTTGACGACCACAATATCGGCATGGCGGTTGATACCAAAATCGGCTTGTTGGTACCTAATGTAAAACAGGTACAAAACAAGAGTATTATTGATGTGGCAAATGAAGTGACACGTCTGACCCAAGCGGCACGCGAGGGCAAAGTACCACAAGCCGATATGAAAGGCGGTACCATCAGCATTTCAAACATCGGTGTTATTGGCGGCACGGTGGCAACGCCGATTATTAATAAGCCGGAAGCAGCGATTGTCGCATTAGGTAAAGTACAAGAGTTGCCACGTTTTGATGCGAATGGTCAAGTGGTTGCACGTAAGATGATGACGGTGAGCTGGTCAGGCGACCACCGTATTATCGATGGCGGCACCATCGCGCGCTTTAATAAGCGTTGGCAAGAGTTTCTTGAAGATCCCACCAGCATGCTGGTGAATATGGTCTAACGGGACTGACTAGAAAAAAGGCGCTCCACAGAGCGCCTTTTTTAATGGTCATTAACCAAGGGATTTCTTTTTAATGCGAATGCGCTGAAAGACTAACCCGGTGATAATCAGCACTAAGCCAGCGATAGTGCTCATGTGTATGGTTTCGCCAATGATTTGGTTGAGTAAAATCAGCGAAATAAACGGCGATAAAAATATCAAATTACTAATAAGTGATGTATTGGTTGCGGTTTTCATTGCGCTCATCCACAGCAAGAACGTAATACCCATTTCAAATAAGCCGACATAGCTCACTGCCAGCCATCCTTGCCATGGGATCCCGCTCCAATCGTCAAACCATACTGATGCTACCCACAAGAACGGAAGCGATAAACCGAAAGCAAGCACTAACTGTACGACCGAATCAGCGTTACGTTTGGTATTGATAATCCAGTATAAGGCCCAAAGAAAGGTCGATAGTAGTGCCCATAAAACGCCCTCTAGATTACTGAATGAAAGTCCTATAATATCGCCACGCGTCGCAATCACCAGCACACCTAAATAGCCCAAGGCGCTGGCAAACCAATCCCGCTTACGAATTTTTTGTTTAAGTAATACCGCTGCCATAAATGTGAGCGCAATGGCCCAGGTATAATTGAGCGGTTGAGCCTCCGATGCGGGAAGCAACGAGTAGGCCTCGAACAACACTAAGTAGTACACCGTGGGGTTGAGCACACCAATTAAAAGGTAGTAAAGAGGCATCCGGCGCAGCTCAAGCAAAAGTTGCGCTTGCTTACCTTGAATGAATGCAACGAGGGTCAGTACGAGGCATGAAACGGCACTCGCAGCGGTCACCATTTGCAGGGGGGAGAGGTAGTTAAGCGTGATCTTGAAGGCGGTTGCTACCGTAGACCATAGCAACACAGCGGAAAGTGCATAAAGAAACGCCTTTTTGTCGTTTTCCATTATCTCCCCCTTTAGTGCAAATCAAGTGATTGGCGCGGAGAATAGCGCACTTTGGGGTGAGTGCCTAGCTTAGTTTAAATGGAGTTTAAAAGGTCGTATGAGTGGATATTTAAGTGTCATTACTTTGGTTGTCGATGACCTCAATCGAAGTTTTGAGTTTTACAATCAAGTATTTGATTGGCCTAATAAAGGCTTGCAAGGTAATCGAGAAGATGACACTCAAGTGGCATTTTTTTCGCCGCAGGGGAACGTAAAAATTGCACTTTGGCCACGCGAGAGCTTTAATCGCCAACTAGAGATCAATAGCGTCCACTCGCCTTGCATGGGTACCACGATGCAAAGCCTTAATGTGGAATCGGAAGCTGCGGTGGAAGCCTTATTTGATCGTGCGATGCATGCCTTTGCAGAATCCATCAAGCCACCCCATTGGCAACCTTGGCATTGCTACGGTGCCTACTTTAAAGACCCTGATGGCCACCTATGGGAAATCACCTTTAATCCATCCAAAGCTTAAGAGATAAACCCATCACTTAGTTGTAAGGATTGGTAGTAACAAATTTTAGAGTGCATACTCTAAAATGCCGGAGGAAAGTATGTTTAATCGGCAATTAAAACAACAGCTTGAAGCAGCACAGCAAGTTGCTTCGCAGCTACAGTCGACATTTGACGCAATTGATAACCACGTCGCACGCATCGATTTTACCCCAGCAGGTGACGTCATTGATGCTAACAGTGTGTTTTTAGGCGCGATGCAGTGTTCATTAGAGGCTATCGTCGGACGTCACCATCGACAGTTCTGTGATAGCGAGCTTGCTTCTTCGGATGATTACCGCCAGTTTTGGCGTGATCTCGCCCAGGGTATTGCGAAAAAAGGCCGGTTTAAGCGTCGACGTCCGACAGGTGAAGAACTGTGGTTAGAGGCGACATACTTTCCCGTGCGTGA
The DNA here is from genome assembly GCF_002364475.1 of Idiomarina sp. UBA3162. Taxonomy (NCBI): domain Bacteria; kingdom Pseudomonadati; phylum Pseudomonadota; class Gammaproteobacteria; order Alteromonadales; family Idiomarinaceae; genus Idiomarina; species Idiomarina sp. UBA3162. Next base: position 8,642 of record NZ_DEYI01000037.1, on the reverse strand, counting down.
TGCTCAGGGGCGTGTGAATCGTATTATGAAAATTGCTTCGGATGTCACCGCCGAGGTGGCGCAGCTTAATCGACAACGTTCGATTACCGAGGCGATTAGCCGTTCGATGGCGGCCATTGAGTTTGATACCCAAGGTCACGTGTTGTGGGCAAATGATAACTTTTGCCGAACCATGGGTTATCGACTCGAGGATATTCAGGGTAAACATCATCGAATATTCTGTGATGACAGTTTCTATCAAAAACATCCTGACTTTTGGCAAAAGTTGAGCCAAGGTCAGTTTGAAGCCGGTCAGTTTAAACGTAATCGCAAAAATGGCGAGAATATTTATTTAGAAGCGACCTATAATCCGATTAAAGATGAAACCGGCACAGTGCAATCGATTATTAAGTTTGCGACCGATATAACCGAGCAAGCCGTTGCTTCGCAGCAGGCTGAAGAAGCGGCTGAAATCGCTCAGAGTACTTCGCTACAAACGGCGCATATTGTTAAAGATGCAATGAAAGGTATTCAACGTAATGCGAATACGGCAGCGGACATCGTCAAACGGAGTGAACAAGCCGATGCGGTGGTGCAAGAACTCAAGTCGCAGTCGGTTAAAATCAGTGAAACGGTAAAAACCATTAATGGTCTTGCTGATCAAACCAACCTGTTAGCACTGAATGCGGCGATTGAGGCTGCGCGTGCTGGTGAACATGGACGGGGCTTTGCTGTGGTGGCGGACGAAGTGCGGCAGTTGGCAAACCGGACAACGCAGGCAACGGCTGAGATCAGTCAAGTGATGACCATGAGTGAGGGCGTTTCTGCCCGAATTTCTGAAAATATGGCGGCGATCCAGCAGGTCGCGCAAACCGGCGAAGAACAGATGCAGGAGATTCGTGCCATTATGGAGGAAATTGATCAAGGGGCGAACAACGTAGTGAACGCTGTCGCCCGCTTGAACGTGGGTCATTAGCCGGCTGCTGGGTAAGCGTAGCTTGAGCCAAAGCCCAGCGGAATGCCGAGTGTCCAGTAAAGGACCAAGAAAATAGACCAAATAACCAGTAACGCAATCGAGTACGGTAGCATCATGGAGACTAAGGTACCAATGCCCGTACTCTTAACATAGCGCTGACAGTACAACACGATCAGTGGGAAGTAGGGCAATAACGGCGTAATAATGTTACTGCTTGAATCCCCGACTCGATAGGCGGCCTGCGTCAAATCAGGCGAGTAACCGAGTTGCATCAACATCGGTACTAAAATCGGCGAAATCAGCGCCCATTTAGCGGATGATGAGCCAACAAACAGGTTGATAAACGCCACTAGAAAAACAATACCCACCATGGTCACCCCACCAGACAACTCCAATGAAGCGAGGAAGGTGGCACCTTTGACGGACAGCAACGTACCTAGCTGTGAATCGCCGAATGCTTTAATAAACAGCGCGCAGAAGAATGCCATGACAATGTAGTACGCCATACCTTCCATCGCGGTCGACATCGCCTTGATGACATCCTGTGAGTTAGTAAAGGTTTTCGCGACAAAGCCGTGCACAATGCCTGGTACCACGAAGAACAAGAAAATCAGCGGTACAATCATGCCAAATATAGGCGCCGTGACACTGGCAAGGTTGCCCTCGCTGTCGGCGAGTGGTGACTGGTCTATGACTGCAAGATAGGTCAGCAGGGCGGCACCCGCGAGCATGGTGATCACCGCGGTTTTAAACGCTTTTTTATCTTGCGGCGTGACATCATCAAGTTGCGGCATATCCTCTTGGTCGCCATCAATGGGCACATTTTTAAGGCGTGGCTCAATGACTTTGTCCGTTAAAAACCAACCAATAGCAACGACCACCAGTGAAGAGGCGGCAGTGAATGCATAGTTGTTAAGTGGGTTCAGTTGTACTGAAGGATCAATAATCTGTGCAGCGCTCTCGGTAAAGCCTTGCAGTAAGGGATCAATCGCCGAGGGCACAAAGTTCGCGCTAAAGCCCCCTGAGACACCGGCAAATGCGGCTGCGATACCCGCTAGTGGATGACGTCCCGCTGCGTAGAAAATAACACCGCCTAACGGGATAACTAACACATAACCCGCATCTACAGCAGTGTGACTGACTATTGCAACCAAAATAAGCATGGGGGTTAACAGCATTTTGGGTGTAACACGCAGCATCAATTTGATACCCACGTTAATAAAGCCCGAGCGTTCTGCTACCCCGACACCTAACATGGCGACTAAGACCACGCCGAGTGGCGCAAAGGTCATAAAGGTATTGACCATACCCGTGAGGAACGAGGTCAGTTGATCGCTCGCTAATAAATTGGTGATAGAGATGGCATCACCGGTGACGGGGTGGCGTTCGGCAAAGTCGACATACGAAAGCCCCCACGAAACAAAGGCAACAATAATCAGTAAGCCAAAGAACATCACTGCCGGGTCCGGTAGCTTATTACCGACTTTTTCGATGCCATCTAGGAATCGATTCAGCAATGTATTCGGCGACTGTTTGGCCGTAGGCGTAGGCGTTTCAGAATCGCTCATGGTATCCTCTTATTAAAGTTAGAATGGTTAAATTAAAAATGCTGTGGAAAATGTTATCACAGTGTTAAAAAACGAAGGTAGAGACTTTACGCGATGATTTGTGGAGTAGATGAAGCAGGGCGTGGCCCAATCGCAGGACCTGTTGTAGCCGCTGCTGTTATTTTAGACCCCGAACAGCCGATCGAGGGACTCAATGACTCTAAAAAGTTGAGCGCAAAAAAACGCGAGCGCTTGAGTGAAGAGATAAAAGCAAAGGCGCTGTATTGGAGTATCGCACAAAGTGATGTCGACGAAATTGACCAACTCAATATTCTGTGGGCGTCAATGCTGGCGATGAAGCGTGCAGTGGAAGCGCTGCCAGAAGCCCCGAGTGAGGTGCTTGTGGATGGCAATCGTGTACCTGACCTCGCCGTGCCAGCGCGCGCTGTCGTGGGCGGTGACGCCAGTGAACCGACCATCGCTGCGGCATCAATACTCGCAAAAGTTGAACGGGATCGACAAATGCTGGAGTGGCACCAAACCTACCCACAGTATGAGTTCGATCGCCACAAAGCCTACGGCACCGCGCGTCACCTTGAATTACTGAAGCTACATGGGCCATGTGTCATTCATCGACGCAGTTTTAGACCGGTACGTGAAGCCCTCAACGCTTGTGATTAAAGCGGTTTCTTTTTAAACTATACAGCCTTTTGTTTTGCTGTTTTTCGACAATTTACGGATGTACCCATGCAATCAACTAATCACTCAATTCCCCACGTGGATATGCGTCGTTACGACGAAGATTTTCAAGCATTTACTAAGGATGTCGGTAACGGCTACGAAGAATATGGATTTATTGCGCTGACAAATCATGGTGTTGATACACAGTTGATTGAACGAGCTCTGGATACTTGCCGTGAGCTATTCGCACTGCCCGAAGACGTGAAAATGAAATATCACCGACCAGGAGAAGGGGGTGCACGGGGTTATACGCCGTTTGGTACCGAGATTGCAAAAGATGCAAAACATGTCGATTTAAAAGAGTTCTGGCACGTGGGGCGTGAGCTGGAAGGCGAGCCGCCATATCCACAGTTGTTACCCAACGTGTGGCCCGAGGAAATGCCTGAGTTTAAGCGCGATATGACGTTGATCTATCAAGAGCTTGATAAACTAGGCAACAAGGTATTAGACGCGTTAGCTGTGTTTTTAGACCAGCCGCGAGATTTCTTTCGCGACAAAGTCAACTTGGGTAATTCAATCCTTCGTCCGCTGCACTACCCACCGATTATCGATGAAGGGACACCGTCGGTGCGCGCTGGTGCGCATGAGGATATCAACGTGCTGACGTTGTTGGTGGGCTCGCGTGAACCTGGGCTTGAAGTATTGGCGAAGGACGGTACCTGGGTGCCGGTCACCATTATTGAAGGCGCTATTATTTGTAACGTGGGTGACATGCTGCAACGACTCACTAACCACCAGTTGCCGTCAACAACTCACCGCGTGGTGAACCCACCGATGCCTTACAGCGCTAAATCGCGTTATTCGATTCCGTTCTTTTTGCATTTTAATCCTGATGTAATGATTACACCGTTGGAATCATGTATTTCTGAAGAAAATCCACAAAAAGATGAACCTATTACCGCGGATGACTATCTGATGGAACGGTTACGCGAAATAGGTTTGATAAAATGAAACAGGTTGTAATTTCGTCGCTGGCGCTTACTTTGTTGGGTGCCTGCGCTTCTACGCCGCAACAACCCGTGGCGCCGAAGCCTTTTGAATTGACTATTGCACATATTAACGATCATCACTCGCACCTAGCTCCGAGCGAATTAAGCTTTGATTGGGCAGGGCAGGCGTGGCAAGTCGAAACGGGTGGCTTCCCGCGTATGACGGCGATGATTGACCAGATTAGACAGAACAACCAAAACGTTCTGACATTACATGCGGGCGATGCCATTACCGGTAGCGTGTTTTTCAAACGCTTGGGTAGCGCCGCCGATGCGCGCTTTATGAACGATACCTGCTTTGATGCGTTCACCATTGGGAATCATGAATTTGATACCGGGGATGCTGGATTAAAAACCTTTTTAGATCAGCTTGGAACGACGCGCTGTAATACCGCGAAGTTGTCCGCCAATATTGAACCCGAAATTGGTGTTTCGCCGTTAACACCGCAAACGGCAACGGATTCTTTTCAGCCTTATACGATTATTCAGCGTAATGGGCAGTCGCTTGGGCTGGTTGGTTTAACCATCGCCCAGCGCACTATGCAAACCTCGCACCCGGATAAAACCACACGGTTAACCGATGAATTAGCCGCTGCTCAGCGTAGCGTTGCGGCACTGCAGGCGCAGGGTATTGAAAAGATTATTCTATTAACGCATGTGCAATACCAAAATGATATCGACTTCGCCGGCAAGTTGCCGGGCGTGGATGTTATTATTGGTGGAGATTCGCACACTTTGCTCGGGGATTTTAGCGCGTTCGGTATCGATGCCGACGGTGCTTACCCAACGCAGGTGACCAACGCGGAAGGCGATCCGGTTTGTATCGCGCATGCGTATAAATACAGCCAGGTAGTCGGTGAGCTACACGTCACCTTTGATGGTGATCGGGTGGCAAGTTGCTCGGGGCGTCCGCACTATTTGATTGGCTCTGATGTACAGCCCAAGGCGGGCGCAGTAACGACCGTACAGCCGGTACTTGATGCGTTGGACCAATCGGGCGTTTTTACGCGCATAGAACCCGATACACAGCAGCAAGCGTGGTTGGATACGTACCAACAACAGATTGACGCGTTTGCCAATGAAGTCTTAGCTAAGGTGCCACAGCGCATTTGTACGCAACCCATTGGCACACCACGTCGTGCCGAGTGTGGGCAGCAACAAAGTTCAGGCTTGCAACGTTTAATTGCCGAATCATTCTTAGCCGCAGCGCCTGACGCTGATTTTGCGATTCAAAACGGTGATGGGTCACGTGGCGATATCGAGCCAGGCACCTTTACCGTAGGTGATGCATACAAGTTATTACCGTACGGCAATACGTTGATGACGATCGAGATCAGTGGTTCTGAGTTAAAGCAAGTCTTGGAAGAGGCTCTGAATTTTGCCGTAACGGGTGACGATAATATCGGTGCCTATCCTTACGGTGCGAACATTCAGTACTCAATTAACTTACAGCAAGGCTTTGGAGACCGTATTTCCGACATCAAAGTGTGGGATGACGAGCAGCAAACGTGGAAAGCTGTAAGACCACGGGATACCTATCGCGTGGTGACTAATAGTTACATTGCTGGTGGACAAAGTGGCTATAAAACCTTTTTAACGTTGTCTGACCGGGGTCGAGCCCACAATACCGGTATCGACTATGCACAAGCCTTCGCGGACTATGTGCGCCAATTTGATCAACTCAAGCGACCAACACAGTTTGCTACGCAGGAGTTTGTACCCGTAAAAGAATAGGAGTGAACACATGAGTGGAACGCAGCGCGATTCCTTTACCGTATCTGATTCAGCACGATTCGATTTTGTAGTTATTATTCTTGCGTTGCTGACAGCTTTCGCGCCGCTTTCCATCGACATGTATTTGCCGGCATTTACGGCAATTGCGGCAGACTATCAAACCGATACACATCGCGTTGAGCTCTCGCTCAGCGCGTTCTTTTTTGGCTTGTTCATTGGTCAGTTACTCTACGGCACGGCGACGGATAAATTTGGTCGTAAAAAGCCGCTGTATATTGGCCTCGCCATCTATGTTGTGACTTCCATTGCCTGTGCTTGGGCACCTGACATCGAATGGTTAATCGTGCTGCGCTTTTTCCAAGCGATTGGCGCTTGTGCCGGTATTGTCATTGCTCGTGCCGTGGTGCGTGATCTCTACACACCGCAGGCTTCTGCGCGCGTATTTTCCTTTTTGATTTTAGTGATGGGTGTGGCGCCTATTTTGGCACCGCTGTTTGGTAACTATGTCACTGAATGGTTTGGTTGGCGGGCGATTTTTTGGATTGTCAGCGTACTCGGCGTTGCGTGCGCCTTTGTTATTCATCTCGTATTGCCTGAAACCCGCGGGCGTCGCTATGACGTGCGCATGCGACATAGTGGCCGAACCTATTGGGACGTTTTAAAAGATCGTAGCTTTCTGCGCTACTCACTGACAGGTGGCATTGCACAAGCAGGCTTATTTGCTTACATCACAGGCTCGCCATTGATGTTCATCGAGCTGTTTGACTTTACACCATCAGCTTATAGCTGGCTGTTTGGCGCGAACGCGGTGGGTATCATCGGTTTTTCGCAGCTTAACGGATGGCTATTAAAGTATTACCCAACACGTAAAATTCTTAACGTATCTTTGCCTATTTTAGCGGTCGTTTCAGTGGGGATGGCGGTTGCTGCCTATGTAAAAGCACCGGTATGGGGCATTTTAGTGCCGTTATTCGCCTACATCTCCACGCTGGGCCTAGTTTTCCCCAATGCCATGGCAGGGGCACTGGCTAACCAACAAGAGCGCGCAGGCTCTGCTTCAGCGGTGACAGGGAGTTTGCAGTTTTTAATTGCAGGCCTAGTTTCTATGGGCGTCAACTCAGTCAGCGGCTTAACCGACTATGCGATGGCATGGGTAATTGGCTCTACTGGCATTATTGCTGTCGTTACGTACCGGTTGATGCGTTATGAAGAGCCGGAGTCAGCGACCTAATCGCGATTAAGGGTATAAAAAAAGGCGCTCAATTGAGCGCCTTTTTACGATCAAGGAACCGATGAATCTCTGCTTAAGCAGCTTCACCTTGTTTCTTATCCGTCAGGTTTTTTAGTGCGTAATCGAACGCTGCCTGACCTGCCAACAAGTCTGCTGGATCAAAGTCATCCACGTTAATGGTGCGTAAACGACCTTCCTCAGTGCGCTTCATTAACTCAGCTTCTTCCTCGTTAATCACGCCTAATTCAAGACCGCGCTCTGCCAATGCGTCGAGCTGGGTAAAGCTAAAGCGTTCGCCAGCCGCTTTACAGATCTTCGCGTGCAATGGCTCGCACTTAATCATGTTGACTAAGGTTTCCTCTAAGAATCCAAAGTGACCTTCTGGGCTTAAGAACTGACCTTCACCTAAACGGGTACGTACATCGTTTGGCTCCATCAGGATGCGTGCCACTTTATGATCGGCTTTATCGCTTGGACGATGTGCAATGCGACCGAATGGGAACATGACAGCGCGCATCGCAGTACCCACGCCACCCATGTTACGCAACAATTCGATTTGCGCTTCCTGTAGTTTATACAAGGTATCCTGCATCGCCCAATGCATAAGTGGTAAATCTTCTTTTAAGCGACCTTGGTCATGGAAGCGTTTAAGTACAGCAGAGCCAATGAACAAGTAACTCAGCATGTCACCTAAACGTGCAGAGATACGCTCTTTACGTTTTAGGTTACCGCCGTACATGCCCATCGCAACGTCCGACAACAAGGCTAGGTTAGCGCTGAAGCGGTTCATTTGCTGATAGTACTGCTTGCTTGAGTCGCTCGCAGGTACTGAGCTTAAGCGGTGACCGCCAAAGCCGTAGAATAATGAACGGACAAAGTTGCTTGCAGCAAAGCCAATGTGACCAAACAACGCTTTATCAAATTTGTTCAACGCTTCTGGACCACTTTCAGCTGACGCGTTCATTTCCTCAAGGACATAAGGATGGCAACGGATTGCGCCCTGACCATAAATCATCATGCTACGAGTCAGAATGTTGGCACCCTCAACGGTAATCGCAACAGGTACGCCTTGGTAACCACGACCCAAATAGTTGTTTGGACCTAAGCAGATACCTTTACCACCGTGGATATCCATCGCATCATCCATGCAGGCACGCAACTTCTCGGTCATGTGGTATTTCGCGATAGCCGAGATAACCGATGGTTTCTCACCTAAATCGATACCCGCAGTCGCTAAGGTTGTTACCGAATCCATTAAGTAGGCGTTACCACCAATGCGTGCCATCGGCTCTTCAACACCTTCCATTTTACCGATAGGCAGTTTGAACTGACGACGGATTCGAGAGTATGCACCGGTTGCCAATGCCATTTGTTTGATACCACCGGCACTGTTTGAAGGCAGGGTAATACAACGTCCCACGGACAAACACTCAACCAGCATACGC
>NZ_DEYI01000045.1:0-3606 GCF_002364475.1 Idiomarina sp. UBA3162 | reverse complement strand
AAAGCCTTCGATCTTCTCGTTTACACCGCCTATGGCTTGCACTTGACCAAACTGGTCAATCGCCCCGGTTAGCGCAACCGATTGCTTGAAGGGGACATCAGCAAGCGCACTGATTAAGCAGCAGAGCTCACCCAGCGAGGCGCTATCACCATCGACCTCATGATAAGACTGTTCAAACACCACCGTAGCAGAAACCGACATAGGCTCATGACGGGCAAAGTGATGAGCTAGATAAGCGCTTAAGATCATCACACCTTTGGTGTGTATATTACCTGAGAGCTCAGATTTACGTTCGATATCAATAATATCACCATCGCCATAATGGATGGTTGCGGTAATCCGTGAAGGTTCTCCAAACTCAACACCGGCGACACTAACGACCGTCAAACCGTTCACCTGACCCACGATTTCACCCGCCGTATCGATACGGACTTCGTTATTTAGGATACTGCGCCGACTCACTTCTTCTATATAACCACCGCGCTCACGTTGTTGTTTCACGGCACTGCGTATGCTGTCACCGTCTATTTGTGTTTTTTCCTCGTGTGCGGCGACGGCATTTGCTTGTTTTAGCAATTGAAGTAGGGCAATAGCATCTAGACTAAGTTCATACTGATGTTCAGCCCAACGCGATACCTCGGTTAACACGGCGGCGTAAGCGTTCTCGGTTAACGGTAGTACGTCAGCATTGTCCCAAACATAATGCAAAAACTTGAAATACTCAGCGATCGACTGTTGTGTTGTGTCATAACGCGATTGAAAGTCGGCTAAAAATGGAAACAAATCACTAAAATCGTCATCGTAGTCATTTAACGTTGCATAACTACGGCGGCTTCCCACCAAGATGATTTTTATATCGATAGGTACCGGCTCTGGGCGATAAAAATAAGCGGCTCCAGCTTCCATGGTTGGTTGCGGCCATTCAAAATAGCCACTCTTAAGCACTTCTTTTAAGCGCTTGTACATCGCCGGTTGGTCCAACAAAGCATCAATGTCGATGGCTAGGACACCGCCATTGGCTTTTAGAATCCAACCGGGCTCTAAAAGGTGAAGATCTGAACGCACAGTACCACCAATGGACTGTACACCCATTTGGCCGAATAACTGCGATTCTGATACCCGATCACAATAATAATAAGGAGCAGGGTGCTCATGTCCAACAATCACTGTCGCAAATTGATCGGACGCAAAATCATCAAAGGTTTTTTGCTTAACACGTTGGATATAGTCGCGCAGAGCGCGCGTATCGAACGACGTAACCAGTTCTTCAACAAGATCATCGCGCTGGTCGAGCGGCTGCTGCAAGATATGCTGCAACGCACCAATCACCGCAAACGCGTTACCCGATGGCACATTAACACACAGCGGGCGCAACGCATCGTCTGGGTCAGCTAAATAAAGCCAATCAAACCACCGACTGTGTTGCCATGTGGTCGTCGCAAAACACTCATCAAACACTTCTTTATGGTTAAACCCACGAGGAACGATCGCAAAACAGTGACCGTATGCACCCGTTTGCCGTAAAGCGGCTGCTAAACCGTTTAAGGCGCGTTGTTGGCCGACAAGCAATTGTGAACTGCATTCTTTAGGCCGTTGCGATAACCATGCGTGTGTTTGAGGAGTTAGTTGCGAAGCGCTCAGCTGCATATAAATCGAGTTCCTTATCCTATGGCCAGCTCAAATATGACCACATCAATCTTAGATGAAATTAATCGACCGATGTTAGCACAGGTTGGCTTTAGCTGTTAGCTAATAGCACGACGATATTGTACAAGCGCGTACGCAAAATCTGCGATACATAACAGCCAAAGCTGGACAAAATTTCACGTAGAAACGTCTGTAAGAACAGGCACATTTTAGAGTCGAAATCCTTAAACCGATTACGACAAGGGCCGAGCGAGCGAAGCCGCTTATCGACCGCCCCAAACTACCATATTATTGATTGCGTATAATGTATATTAAAATCAGGCACTTACGGATAAGTAGATATGTTACGACACACGGTCGAGTCAAGATTATCATATCGGGACTTTTTGTCTAGCAGGGCGTGGTACAAGGCTTTTAACCATATCGGGGACGCACTGGAGCCTAGAGTCAATGAGTTTAGTTAGGTGTGTCATTTTGTCACCCATCAGGGGGCAAAGCCCCCTAATAACCCCCAATAAGGCGATAGCAGGCGCTAAAAGCCCAAAACTAGAGTCATAACCACTGGTTACAGCTTGACACTTTGTCAATTACATAATTTGTTAGCGCTAATCCGACAGCCAGCTTGCGCTTGTCTGCCTGCTTACCGCTAACCAACCTCTGAATTTCTGATCATAGATAACATGGAGGAAGCTTCGTCAATTAAACCCTTAAGCCTCTTTTCTATGTCTGGCATTCGCTCTCTTCGATTTCTGGCTATATCTGCGTAACGCCTTGCTGACCATTTGTAATGGTTTAAAAACTCAAGCTCCGCAGCTAAAAAACGACCGTAGGGCGTGTGAATATAATCACCCTTTATATACCATCGTATATAGGGCTCTCGGTCAGGCAGATAACCACGCGCTACGATCATTAAATACTTAACTACATGGGTAGGGGCTTTATTATTCTCATACCACCGATAAATGGTTTTTGTAGTCACGCCTAAATCGCTTGCTGCTTCCTTGTAATTAAAGGCGTAAACATGAACGAGCAGGGCTCGGAAGTCTCTAAATTCAATCATGAGTCAGCACCTGCCAAATCAATGCCTATAATTTGGTGCCTGTGGTTTCTCATCCACTTATCACCTAAAGCTGATTTCATGCTCTCAAAGCTTGGCTCTACACCTAAATCATTAGCAACTGAATGAACAAATAGAGCCAGTTTCATTCTAAATAACCTGGCTCCATCAGAAACCCAAGAAAAGCGACTGCTAGCGATTCTAGAGTACTTCCCATAAGAAACTAGCCGGGCTCCTTTATCGTTGGGATAACGCTTTCCCATGTCTTTAGTTAGGTATTTAGAAAGATACTTTGCCATCCCCTCAGCAGTTGACCGCACAGGCTCTAATTGATGACGTCCGAAACCATACTTAGGGCAATTCTCTCTAAAAAGCTTCCAGAGTCTTTTTAGTTCAGCAGGAACAGAAGAGTAGTTACGCTTCCTAACAGCGTCAAAATCAAAGCCTGAGCGAATGTCTGAATCAACAGCAATAAGCAAATGAAAGTGAATACGACCCGACAAATGGCGCTCCTGAACCTTTATCCACGACACTGTATGTTTACGCAAAAAATTAGAAGAAAACGAGTTAAAGCGGCGGTTAGCTTCTTTAGGTTTATCGATAGGTTCCTTAAAGGTTAACGTTAAAAAACCAACCGAATTAATACCAAAAGTATCGATGAAGTATTCGGTGTTTAGAGTCAACGCAAAAACCTGCTTTTTGACGTTAGAAGGCAAACTCTCGATTGAGTTGTTCTTATTAAGACAAGGAAGAGAACCACCGCTTCGCTTAGGTTCTCTAACTGCCGATTCCGTCTTAGAATCAGCGATAAATTCTGAAAACATAATCCGCTCCATTTCTGGAGCAGGTAACGTTTTTGTAGTACATTAAATACGTCACCTGCGAGTTCTACACAAAGGGTT